>JANNAO010000574.1:0-3814 GCA_031384405.1 Verrucomicrobiota bacterium
GTCGGCCCGTAAGCCAGACGATTCAACACCGTAGCCAAGGCCACCGTGTTGCTCGCGAGCGGCGTGGCCGACATCGTGAAGAAACCGCTGTTGCCCGGGAAGTTCGTGTTGCGCCACTCGTAACCGTAGTTCGTGATCGGGATAGGCCCGTTCGTCGTGAAGTTAGTGGAGTAACCCGTGATGTACGGCGTGAGGATGAAGTTGGAGTTCACGGAGAACGGCCCGGCCACGCTTGGCGCACTGTAAAACTGATACGCCTGTATTCCCGGCGCAGGCGTCACCCGCAGATTCTTCTGCGAGCCGTTGATGACGATCTGATCAATGACCGGCGGCGGATTTTCCGAAGCTAACAGTGAGTGAATCGGCGTCGCTTGAAGCAACACCGCGACGAGTAGAACAACTGGATGTTTCATGTTCTGTGGTAACTGCTGACTACCATGACCTCCCCGTGAAAACGTGTCAATAATCAGTTTGAAACACCGCTTGCACCGGGTTGCGCCTGAATTATCCGGTGATGCTGGCAATAACAACCAAAGTTGGGCGCGTCGCCCCGAGCGCGTCGCTTGAAAAAATCTGGGAACCTTTTTGCATCCACCTCATCGTATCGTGGCAAGCGTTTCATCGGCACAGTCAGACCGCCGGAGAATCGCAGCGTCCTTAAACCCGAAGTAGAACCCAGTTTGGTAACATTATGAAAAAACTAATCCTATCCACCTTGTTAGTTGGTGGCTTGGTGTCCGCCAACGCCTCCGTCTTCCTGTATTCCGTCTCCTTGAACGGACTCAATGAAGCACCCCCGAATGCCTCGCCCGGTTTCGGCAGCGGCACGATTGCATACGATAACGTCGCCCGCACGTTATCCATCAACGTCAGTTTCAGCGGACTACTTGGGAATACGACAGTGGCGCACATTCATGGCCCTACTGTGATCCCCTTCACCGGCACGGCAGGAGTGGTACTGACACCCGGAACGCTTCCTGGCTTTCCGGCGGGCGTGACATCGGGGGCTTACGTGAACACTTTGAATCTGGCGTTGGCCAGCACCTACCCCGCCGCATATATCACCGCCAATGGTGGAACAACTCTCGGTGCTGAAACGGCAATCACATCCGCCATGGCCGCTGGAAGAACTTACTTGAACATCCATTCAACAGTTTATGGTGGCGGCGAAATCCGCGGCTTCCTGACCGCCGTGCCTGAACCGTCCTCACTCGCATTGCTCGGTCTCGGTGCCGCAGCCATCGCGGTTCGCACCCGGAAGTCTTTTCGTCAGTAACGGTTGTTGTTTGCCGGGTTGATTTGTTGTTGGAAAAAGTGGCGCAAAGTCAGAACGGCTTTGCGCCACTTCTGTTTTGGCGAAGAGAATCCTGCGTCTCCGACTGACTCACTCGAATCCGCACTTGCCGGAACAGCACGCGCCCAAAAATTTCCTATGGTTCTCAGGAACATTCCCCCCAAGACGCACCTCTCAGTTGTGATCGTTGGATAATTATTATTTGCGATCCCCCAGCCCGAAACGTTTATGCACAACTCATCACTCACCCAACACCCGATACCACTCCTGCGACTCCTCGCAACAATCACGTCCATTGCGATCTCGCAAACAACACCTGCTGCGACCATCTGGACCGGGCCGGACATCGCCTTCACCCAGGCCGCGCCTTATCCAAATCCGCCGGGCGACCGCGATCAACTGACACCAAACGTCGCACTGACCCGCGCGACTCCGGCTGGATTAGGCACGGGCGGGATGTTTAACGCAGTCACTGAATCTGCCTTCACAAAATTTGTCAGCCCTGCGAATACCCGATGGGCGATTGGCGCTCTCTCCAACTACGCGAGCCTGACTTATTCTGATTGGACAACCGCTGCTGGAGGAACTCCAGTGATCACCTACCCCGGTCAGCAACTCGTGGTGCATCTCATTTCGGATGACATTTATCTTTCGCTCAAGTTCACCAACCTGCCCGCTGGACCTGGATTTTCTTACATCCGTTCCACACCGCCTTTGGCGAATGTCCCGCCCACCGTCTCGATCACTTCGCCAACAAACACGCAGTCCTTCACCGCACCAGCCAATGTCACAATCAATGCCAACGCCAACGACTCGGACGGCAGCGTGACAAACGTGTTGTTCTTCGATGGTGCCACTCTGCTCGGCGGCACAAACAATTCTCCCTACACGATCACCCTCGGTCTTGCACTCGGAGCGCACACACTCACCGCAGTCGCCACGGACAACCTCGGCCTCTCCGCCACTTCAAGCATCGTGAATGTAACCGTCAGCATCGGGAACAATCCGCCCAGCGTCACACTCACCAACCCGGCCAACAACGCCATCCTGAGCAGTTCCGCCAACGTCTCCATCGGCGCATCCGCCAGCGATTCCGACGGCAGCGTGACGAATGTTCAATTCTTCGACGGTGCCACATCGCTCGGCAACGACGCCACCAGCCCATACAGCGTCTCACTCAGACTCGCAGTGGGTTTGCGCAACTTGACCGCCGTGGCCTCGGACAATCTCGGCGTCACCGCGACCTCGGCGGTTATCTCCGTGACGATGTCCAACTACTTGCCCGCAATTGCCACTGGAAATATCGCCGTCCTCCTGAAACCCGTCGCCACCGGCATGGCCGCGCCTGATTACGCATTCAGTCCGCCGGGCGACACGAATCGCCTCTTCGTCGTGGAGCAAAATGGTTTGCTGCGAATCATCCAGAACGGCGTGTTGCTGCCCGGCTCTGCGCTCGACATCTCAGGGTTGATCTCAACATCGCTCAACCCGGCCAACGCAAACGACGAGCGCGGCTTCCTCGGCCTCGCCTTCCATCCCGGCTTCAACAATCCCGCGAGTCCCGGCTTCAAGACGCTCTACACGTTCAACAGTCAGTTGATCGGCACGCCTCCCACATACGTCGCGCCGAACGGTGCAACTCAAGGTTACAAGCTCGCCGTCAATGAATGGAAAATCTCCAGCACCAACGCCAACGTGGTTGATCCGGCCTCAGTTCGCGAAATCATTTCCTTCGGCAAGAACGCCAACAATCATAACGGCGGCACCATTGCCTTCGGGCCGGATGGCTACATGTATCTCGCTCTCGGCGACGGCGGCAACGCAAACGACGTCGGCGCGAGTCACATCGAACCCGGCGGCAACGCGCAGAACCTCACGACAGCGTTCGGCAAGATGTTGCGATTTGATCCCATCAACCCAGCACTCAATCCCACGAGTTCCGATCCAGTCAGTGCCAATGGTCAATACCGCATCCCCACGACCAATCCATTCCAAGGCCCTGGCCAAGTGCGTGAGATTTATGCCTACGGATTACGCAACCCATACCGCTTCGCCTTTGATCGCGCCAATGGTGAGTTGATCCTCGCCGACGTGGGCCAGAACAACATTGAGGAGATTGACCGCATCACGCTGGGCGGAAATTACGGCTGGGCGATCAAGGAAGGAGATTTTCTTTTCAACAGAACGAACGGCACCATCGGCACACCACCCGGTAATCGCAGCCCGGGGATTCCGGTCGGATTGATTGATCCCATCGTCGGAACATCCGGCACGCTGGAATACGATCACAACGACGGCATCTCCGTCACTGGCGGCTTCGTCTATCGCGGTGCTGGCATCCCTGAACTGTTCGGGAAATATGTCTTTGGCGATCTCGCGATCCGCAACGCTCCGCCGCGCGTGGATGGACGCCTATTCTACGCCGATCTACAGACCGGATTGATCAAGGAATTTCGCCTGCCGCAATTCGCCACGGGAATCCTGCCGAACGGTTTGACCGTGCATGGATTTGGCGAAGAC
>JANNAO010000577.1:0-11526 GCA_031384405.1 Verrucomicrobiota bacterium
CATCAGCACATCAGCTTTTACCCAAACATTGTCTCCGGCCTGCACGGAAGCTTTTCCGGAGGCGCGAGCGAGAAGTTTTTCAGTCAACGTCATAACTGTGAAATGCTAACTGAGCGCGGGAACGACTTCAACAGCGCAAAGTGGAGCAGTGTATGACTGGAACTGCCGCTCACGAGAGGGAATCGTCCTCGTTCTCGTCCTCGTCCTCGAATTCCAACCAAACAAACCGAGGACGAGGACGAGGACGAGAACGACGACGAGGACGAAAGTTGAGCGCCACTTTCAGTCACACCCAGTGGAGCAAGCTGAAGCTTGAACTCCAACGCTCAAACCTTGGTGCGGAAGTAAGCGATGGTTTTCTTCATGCCGTCGGCGAGGTTCACCTGCGGCTCCCACTTGAGAAGGGTTTTCGCTTTCGTGATGTCGGGCTTGCGCTGCTTGGGGTCATCCTGCGGCAAGGGTTTGAAAACAATTTTGCTCTTGGACTTCGTGGCTTTGATGATGGCGTCGGCAAACTCCAGCATGGTCATCTCGCGCGGGTTGCCGATGTTCACAGGCAGATTGTGTTCGCTCATCATCAGACGATAGATGCCCTCGATGAGGTCGGACACGTAACAGAACGCGCGCGTCTGCGTGCCGGTGCCGAAGACGGTGATGGGCTTGTTCGTGAGTGCCTGACTGACGAAGGCAGGGACGACACGACCATCGTTGAGCCTCATGCGCGGGCCGTAGGTGTTGAAGATGCGGACGATGCGGGTCGCGACATTGTGCTCGCGATGATAGGCCATCGTCAGGGCTTCGGCGAAACGCTTGGCTTCATCGTAGCAACCGCGCGGGCCGATGGTGCTGACGTTGCCCCAGTAATCTTCCGTTTGCGGATGCACGAGCGGATCGCCGTAAATCTCGGACGTGGACGCGACGAGGAAGCGGGCTTTCTTTAATTTCGCGAGACCCAGCGCCTTGTGCGTGCCGAGCGAGCCGACCTTCATCGTCTGGATGGGAATCTTCAGATAATCAATCGGGCTGGCGGGCGAAGCGAAATGCCAGACGTAATTCACCGGGCCTTCGAGAAAGATGAACTCGGTCACGTCTTGTTGGACGAAGCGGAAGTTTTTGTTGCCGCCAAGATGGTTGATGTTGTCCACGCTGCCGGTGACAAAGTTGTCCATACCGATGACTTTGTGGCCGCGTGAAAGCAGCAGGTCGGTGAGGTGTGAGCCGAGAAAGCCTGCGGCGCCAGTGACGACTGAGACGGGTTGTTTGGATTTCATGGTTGTGATTATTTCGCGCCAGAACCCCGGAACACTGCGGGGAACGTGCGCAGAATTATTTTGATGTCGAGCCAGAGCGACCAGTTATCAATGTATTCGAGATCGAGCCGCACCCATTCGCTGAAGTTGCTGATCTCGCTGCGACCGCTGACCTGCCAGAGACAGGTGAGGCCGGGTTTGACGCTGAGACGGCGGCGATGCGCGGCGTCGTTGATGCGTTTGGTTTCATCCACAGGCAACGGACGCGGTCCGACGATGCTCATCTCACCACGCAGGATGTTGAACAACTGCGGCAACTCATCAAGGCTGAATTTGCGCAGCCATTTGCCGATGGGCGTGACGCGAGGGTCAACGGTGATCTTGAATACAGGGCCGGTCATCTCGTTCATCGCGGCAAGTTCGTGTTTCAATTGCTCGGCGTTCGTGACCATCGTGCGGAATTTGTAGATCGTGAACGGCGCGCCGTTCAACCCGGAACGCATCTGCTTGAATAACACCGGACCGCGCGAGGTGAGTTTGATGATGATGGCGACACCAATCATAACTGGAGATACCAAGATCAGTCCCACCACCGTGCCCGTGAAATCCATCATCTGCTTGAGGATGCCTTGCCACGAAGTTTCCGGAGCGGAGCGGAACACGAGGACGGGGCGACCATAAAAATCATCCAGCGTGGTGCTGGAGATGTGGGTCTTGAAAAAGTCGGCGACGAGCCACGCCTCCACGCCTTCGATCTCGCAGGCGTTCACCACGGCTTCGGCGCGGTCGAAGTTCGTGTGACGCGTGCTGAGGATGACGCCGTTGATGGCGTGATCGTGCAACAGATTCACGAGGTTGTGGAGTTGGGTGTTGTTGAGATCCAGTTCGGCAAAAATCTCCACGCCGGATTCGGGACGCGCCCGGACCTCATGTTTCATGCGCGCTGTTTCCTCCGGCGTGCCGATGAGGAGAAACCGACGGCGGTTCTGGCTTTGAACCATTTTGCTCTTCGCCGCGAACAACATGAGTTCCTCCTTCAGATAGACCAGGCAGAACGCAAAAATGCCGAACGCGATGGGGATGAAGCGGGCGATGTCCAGCTTGGAGAAGAACAGCGAGATAGTCAGACCGATGGAGATGAACAAGCAGCCCTTGAACAGCGAAAGTAATGTGTGTCGTCGTGCCGAGATGAGCGGGCGGTCATAGAACCCCTGCGTTTCCAAGACGAGCGGCGATACCGGGATCAACACCAGATAATGCCAGAAGAACACTTCGAATGGCTGAGGGAATTTCGCCCAACCCACCATTTCCTGGATGGTGTCCGACGTGCGAAATTCGTAGGCGAGCCAGAAGCTGACGGCAAAGATGCACGCGTCCATCAATTGATGGATCTGCATCCGCATCTGTCTGTCGCGACGTAGCACGGTGGGTTAAATGGGGCTCAAGGTTTGGCGACGGAGGCTTGCATCGCGCCGCCGTGCGCGAGTTGGAATTCAGGCACGGATGCGGCGATCAGCTTCTTGAGCCGCTCGTAAGTCTCTGCTTCACGTCCAGGCTCGCACGCTTCAAAAAAAGTCACGTAAGCCCAGCGTTGAAGCACGCCTTCGGTGATCAAGCCACGCGCCATGGACCACATGCGGTCTGTACCTGATGGGTCTGCGCTCAATAATCCATCCGCCACATACCAATAAACATAAACGCCACCCGCTTTGATTTGACGGCCTTCCTGCGTGAACTCGCCGGAGACGGTCAACTTGATGATTTTCAAATCATAGGGCGACGGCTTTTCGATCTGGAGAGTATCCACTTCGGTTGAATTGATCGCCCACCCTGCGCCCGTGAGACAGAACTGCGGTTTGTGCAGACTGCCGCGATCTTCACCCATCAGCACGACGTTCACCTGCACGGAGGATTTATCCGGCCTCATGTAACGGCGTTGTCCGTAGCAAGTATCCTTGGGCAACACGTTGGTGACGACTTCAGATTGCGGAATGACTTCCGACGTGTAGTCCAAAACTGTTTCCGGCAACACCACGTCGAGATTCTTGCTGTTGGCAATCGGCTGGGTCTTCACGCCGGGATTACCCAGCCGTTGCATGGATTTATATCGGGCGAGCAATACGGCGGTGCTGCCGATCAGCAACACAGTGACGACGGCGAGAATCCATTTGGTTCGGTTCATACAGGTTGACCTCCAGAGTGTGTCGGCGCGGTTGTGGGCTGGGGCTTTTCGCGCTTCTCAAGATATTGCCCAATCAACATCACGCCGAAGATGGCGGGGATGTAGGGCAACATGCTGATGATGCCGTTGTCGTGAACGAAGTTGCCGGCTTTCTGACCGGAAATTTCGCCAGCAGCCACAATGGTTGAGAGTCGCACTACATTGCCAATGACCGCGAGGGGCAAGGATGCGCACACCATCAACAGCCGGTTCAAAGGCGATTTGAAAACCAGAAACGCATACGACACCGAGATGAGGAAGATGGAGATCAAACTCCGCATTCCGCCGCACGCCGGAGCGACGTCGTATTGATAAGTGCCGAGACCATTGAGCAGCATCGTGCCGTTGCGGATGACTCCAATACCGAGAAGAGTCCCGAAAAGATGTTCAACAATCCACGTCACAAGCAGACGCAGCGGGAACGTGATTCTCTCCGTCAACGACCCCAGCGGCACCATGAACGCGAACAGAAAGAACGGAAAGAAACTCGCCTTCAACCAGCGCGGCCCCCAGACGAGTCCGGTCAACCCATAGATGCCGGTGAACAGTCCGACGATGGAGATGCGTTGTTGCTGGACGATGAATCCGACGACGTGCGCAAGCAAACCAAGCGCGACCAACAACAGTCCCGGCCACCATGTCTTGAATTGGTTCGAGAACAACTCATCGCGCCGCAACCAAAGTATGATGACGACGACGAGAGGGATGAAATTTCCGTGACCATCATCGGCGACGAGGCTTTCTTTATTATAAGCGATGGACATCCATTGGAACAAAGACCGTGTCGGGGTGTAGCCGAACGAGGAGTTGCCCAAGAAATGAAACAACGCCATCCACGCGCCGAGCAGCACGAAGAACAGCGTCTTGTCCGGCAGTTGCCGCCAGAACGATCTGATCTCTTCGGAGAGACCATCGTAACGCGGTTGTAAGGTTTGGTTGTTCATTTCTGTGCGTGTTGCCAGTGTGTTGGATACAAAACGGAGAACAATTGCTCAATCAAATTCACGGAGCGCGACCGCTCCAGCGCGTGAATCATCATGTCGTCTATTTGTGTTTCCTCCTGTAACGCCCCTGTTCTAATCCAGAAGCGGACTTGCTTCAATCCGGCCCATGACCGGTTTCGCCGGAAAAAAATCCGGGGGAATTCCCGGCGACAGAAGGTCATTTCCCGGTGGTTCTTCCAAAACTTTGTAGGCGACGAGGTGACGAGTCGTTCCGACGCAGCACTCCTTACGTCGTGCCCTACAATTTTGAAAGTGCCTCACCGGCGACCGGATATTTCTTTAGCCCCGTGATCTGGCAGAACGCTTTCCACATAAAGCGCGGATTGTTCTTCAGGTAACGCTTCGCCAATCGCTTTGGCTCGCAACACATCCGATAGAACCATTCCAACCCGCTCCGTTGAATCCAGCGCGGAGCCTGCCGCACCCGGCCCGTGTGAAAATCAAACGCCGCGCCCACGCCCACCATCAATGTGACATCCAGCTTGGGCAAAAACTCCGCCATGAACTTCTCCTGCTTCGGCGTGCTTAACCCGACCCACAAAATATCCGGGCGCGACTCGCTCACCTGCTTTTGCAACGCGGCGACTTCATTCGCATTCAACGGTCTGAACGGTGGCGTGTAGCAACCCAACACTTGCAAACCCGGAAACCGTTTCGTCATGCTTTCACGCAGCGATTCCGCCACGCCATCCGCTCCGCCAAAGAAAAAATGTTTGCATCCGCTCGTCTGACTCCACTCGCAAACGGCCAGCATGAAGTCAGGCCCATAGACACGGCTCATCTCTTTGTGTCCGCGCAATTTTCCCATCCACACCATCGGCATTCCGTCCGGCGTGCAGAGAAACGCGTTGTTCAAGATGCGTAAAAAGCTGGGATCGTCCTGCCCCTCCATCACGCCGTGAACGCCCGTGATACAAATGTAACCTTTGCGCCGTTGCGCGACGGCTTCGGTGACGGCTTCGAGTGCCGTTTTAGGATTGAGCACGCTGATGCCTGCGCCCAGCACATTGACTCGTTGAATGTTCATCACACTTCTGATTTGTACCGGGTCTGTGTCCGCACGACACCCGGCGCGTCTGATTTGTTCGGGCGACAGCATGTCCGTGGCACAAACGTTGCGCCAGCCGGATTTCAAGAATCGAGTTGGCGGATGGATGGTTTCCGTGTCATTCTCCGCGCCATAATCAGAAGTTGAACATGAAGCTATTGCTCTTTGCACACACACCGCCGCCGCATCACGGCCAGAGTTATATGGTGCAACTCATGTTGAACGGCCTCGGCGGCGACTGGCGCACACGCAAACCAAACTCCGCGCCGCACCCCGGCGATGTTCACGGCATCCAGTGTTACCACGTCAACACCCGCCTCTCTAAACGCCTCGAAGAGATCGGCTCGTTCCAACCGATAAAACTTCTGCGCCTCGTGATGTATTGCTTGGAAGCGGTTTGGTGTCGCTTCCGTCATGGCGTGGACACGTTCTATTATATCCCGGCGCCGGGAAAAAGTTCCGCGCTCTACCGCGATTGGATGGTTCTGTTCATCTGCCGTCCATTTTTCAAACGCGTCATCTTCCACTGGCACGCCGCAGGTCTGGGCAAATGGCTCGAAACTTCCGTCCAGATGCGGGCGCGTTCGCTGACGTACAATTTCGCCGGCGCGGCAGACCTCAGCATCGTTCTCTCGCGATACAACATCGCCGATGCCGAAAAACTTTTGCCCAAACGTGTCCGCGTGGTCAGCAACGGCATCCCTGATCCGTGCGCCGAGTTCCGCCAGAAAATTCTGCCGCGTCGCCTCGCGCGTTTCGCTGCGCGCGAAAAACTTCTCGTCCGTCGCCCGCTCTCCGCCGCTGATCTGCACGACACTGGCGGCGATCCCCAGACTGTGAAAGTTCTCTTCATCGCACATTGCATGGAGGAGAAAGGATTGTTCGACGCCATGCGCGCCGTGGTTCTCGCCAACCGCACACTTGCGGAACAAAATTCCTCTGTGCGAATGAAACTCATGGCGGCTGGCACATTCGTCACTCCAGGCGAGCGCGCGACATTTGATAAATTGATGACCGATCCTGAGTTCTCCACCGCCGTCGAATATCTCGGCTTCGTTTCAGGTGAAGGCAAGGAACGCGCCTTGAGCGAGTGTGACTTGTTCTGTTTCCCCACTTATTATCTCGGAGAAAATCAGCCGGTGAATCTCATCGAAGCGATGGCGTTCGGCCTGCCCATCGTCACCACTCGCTGGCGTTCGCTCTCGGAAATGTTCGCCAGCGATTACGCCGGACTCGTCTCCATCAAATCACCGGATCGCATCGCCGCTGCCATGCTCAATCTCATGTCACGCGAAACTGGCGAAGACCTGCGCCGGATGTTCCTGGCCCGATACACGATGGAAGCGCACCTCACCAAACTTGCGGAAGCAATCGCCACCGCCGAACAACCTGATCCACCATCCCGCCCTGCCTTAGCGGCGGCGACCCATTGACGCTCGGCCCTTTCAAATTCATTGCGCATCAAACTCTCATCGCTACTTTTTAACCAGTGAAAATCGGAATACTGCAACTCAACTCGACCATCGGTGCTTACGAAGCGAACCGCCTCAAACTCGTCGCGGCCTACGAACAGGCCGTCAAACAAGGCGCGGAATTCGTCGTCGCACCGGAACTGTTCCTCTGCGGTTATCCGCCGCGCGATCTGCTCCTGCGCCCGGATTTCATTGAAGCTGGTTTCAATGCGCTGAACCAGACTGCTGCCGTCGTCGGCAATGTTCCGCTCTGCGTCGGCTTCGTGGATCGCAACGACGCGCGCCCCGGACGCGCTCTCTTCAACGCCGCCGCTGTTCTCCAAAACGGCAAGATCGTCTGGCGACAAAACAAATCGTTGCTACCGACCTACGACGTGTTCGACGAGGATCGTTATTTTGAACCGGCCAAAAGCACCGCGCCATTCGTCTTCAACGGTCGCAAGATCGGCATCACTGTTTGCGAGGACATCTGGAATGACGAAGATTTCTGGCCGGATCGCCGCTACTCGATGGACCCCGTCCGCGAGCTCATCAAGCAAGGCGCAGACATCATCCTCAACATCTCTGCTTCACCGTGGCATGTCGGAAAAGAAAGGACACGCCTCGAAATGTTGCAGCGCGTGGCGCGTGACGAGAAAGTTCCACTCGTCCAAGTGAACTCCATCGGCGCGAATGACGAACTCATTTTTGACGGACACAGCGTCGCGCTGAACAACAAGGGAGAAGTTCTCGCGCTCGGCAAAGGTTTCTCCGAAGACGTGCTCGTGGTGGAAGTGGACGGCAACACGCCCGCCATCAAACCGAACTGGCCGCTGAAAGAAGAACATCTTTACCACGCGCTCTCGCTCGGCATCAAAGATTACGTGCAGAAGTGCGGATTCAAATCCGTCGTGCTCGGTTTGTCCGGCGGCATTGACTCGGCCATCACCGCCGTGCTCGCCGTCGAAGCACTCGGCGCAGCCAACGTCATGGGCGTGGCGATGCCCGCGCGTTATTCCAGCAGCGGCAGTCTCACCGACGCCGAATCGCTAGCGAAGAATCTCGGCATCCGCTACGAAGTTTTGCCCATCGAAAACGGTTTCAAGGCGATGGAAGGCCAACTCGAAAAAGTTTTCGCCGGAACAAAACGCAACGAGGCCGAGGAGAACATCCAGTCGCGTTTGCGCGGCGTGACATTGATGGCACTTTCGAACAAATTCGGTTCGCTCGTTCTCACCACTGGTAATAAATCCGAAGTGGCCGTCGGCTATTGCACGCTTTACGGCGACATGTGCGGCGCGCTGGCGGTCATCGCTGATGTATTCAAAACGGATGTCTATGCTGTCTCGCGCTGGATCAATCGCGACCGTGTCATCATCCCGACAGACTCGATCACGAAAGCTCCGAGCGCTGAATTGCGTCCCGATCAGAAGGATCAAGACTCGCTGCCTGAATACGACATCCTTGACGCGATCCTGCAACACTACGTCGTCGAACACTTGAGCAAGGACGAGATCATCAAACGCGGCTTCGCGCCTGCCGTCGTCAACGATGTGATCAACAAAGTGACGTTCACCGAATACAAACGCCGCCAAGGTGCGCCGGGATTAAAAGTTTCGCCGCGCGCCTTCGGCATGGGCCGCCGCATCCCCGTAGCACAACGCTTCCGAGCGGTCTAAAAGTTTGTGAAACTGACCGTCGTCACACCGAGCTTCAGGAGTAATAACTGGCTCAAGCTGTGTATTGAGTCTGTCGCCGATCAATCCGGGTATTCGATTGAACACATTATTCAAGACTCTTGCTCGGATGACGGTACGCAGGTGTGGTTGCCACGAGAAGGACGCGTTAAATCTTTCATCGAGAAGGATACCGGAATGTACGATGGGATTAATCGTGGTCTTAGGAGAGGAAGCGGCGAAATATTTGGCTGTTTGAATTCAGACGAACAATATCTCCCGGGAGCACTTGCCGCTGTAGCTAGGTGCTTTGAGTTGAATCCTGCCATCGATATCCTGGTCGCTGATACCATTGTAGTAGACCCGGATGGAAAATTTGTCTGCTGCAGAAAATCTCTTAAACCTTGGAAAAACATCGTTTGGCTTGAGATTCCCACAATTACGAGCTCAGTCTTTTTCCATCGGCGAGTTCTTGAGAAGCATGACATGTTTTTCGATGAAAACTGGCGTGATATAGCTGACGCATTTTGGATGATAAAAGCCGTAGAAAAACGTCTGAATATGTTTGTTCTCCGGCATTACACGTCGACATTCACTGACACCGGAACAAACATGAATTTGCAAGATTACGCTTTGCAAGAGCGTCGGCGTAAAAAAGAAATGGCGCCTAAATTGATCCGTCGCTTTAATTACGCCCTTACTCAGTTGCACAGAATGCGACGCTTGTTTACAGGAAACTACTGGGAGCGGTCCAATCTTCATTACTCAATTTTCACGCAAAATAGTCAGAAACAACGTCAAACGTTTGAGACAAAGAACCCAACTTGTATTTGGCGATCTCGGCACGCGTTAGCGAATGTTTGAATACCGATCCAAAAGCCTAAAGATGAGCACACCTTTCAAGATCACTGTCGTCACGCCCTGCTTCAACAGCGAACACACCATCCGCGAAACGATGGAGAGCGTCGCTCGTCAAAAGCATCCGCACGTTGAACACATCGTTTTCGACGGTGGCTCAAAGGACGGCACGCTCGGCATCCTGAAAGATTTTCCGCATCTGAAATGGTTTTCGGAAAAGGATGAGGGTCATTACCACGCCATGAACAAAGGCATCGCCATGGCCACCGGTGACGCTGTGGCGATTCTCAACGCGGATGATTGTTACTGCGACGGCATCTTGGAAAAAGTTGCCGCCGCATTCGAGGCGCATCCTGAATGGGACGCGTTGTTCGGCGACATCATATTCGTGGACGGCGGTGGCGTGGAGATTTTCCGCCGTGAAGAAGCGTGTTGGGACGGACAGATCGTGCGATTCGGTTTCGGTCTGGCGAATCATCAGGCGTTGTTCGTTCGCAAACGCACTTACGACAAACTCGGTTTGCTGCGCCACAAGGATTTCAAGAACTGCTGCGACTACGAATTCCTAGTCCGTCTCGCGCACAACAAATGCAAAGTTGGCCACATCAAGGAATACGTGGTGCGCTACCGCTATCATCAATTCGGTCAGTCAGCGGATCAGCGCATCGTGGCGAACATGCATCGCGAGTCTGAAGCGATCCGGAAGGAATACGGCGTACCCGTGGGCGCACTCGGAAAACTCCTCGGCAAATACGCCCGCGTGAAGCGGCAGCTCCAAAAACTTTTCCTGCTCGGCAAGATGGACATCGTCCCCGGCCACGTAAAACTTGCGCGTCACATGCGCGAGAAGACCGAGTTCTCGTCGAACATCGGGTTGGACAAGCTGGGCAAGAGTTGACCCACCTCCTCAACCAAACACTGACTGTTTGTAGGGAATTCCCTGAATTCCTTTTCGCCGTGTCATGCCGATAACATCTTTGCATGATCATTAAGTCGAGCACGCAAACAACCGGGTCAACCGTGATTACGAACGCTGGCTTTGGACAACCCGCGCGAATCATCATCGCGGATTCCGATGCAGCCTTCATCAGCAGTCTTGGAAATTACCTCGTCGCCCAGCCCGGCTTCAACGTCGTCGCCAAGGTCGAATCCTGTGCCGACGCATTGATCTGGTGCCAGGAACTCGCGCCGGACGTTTTGATCTTGGACTGGCACTTGATGTTTGAAGGATTGCTGCCAGCCAGCATGAAGGGAGTTCCTTTCCTCAAACAGATCAAAGGTCTGAAAAACGCCCCCTCTGTGATCATCGCTTCACGGCTCAGTTTGGATGAACATCGCCATGCCGCAATGCAAGCGGGCGCGGACGACTTCATGCCGAAATCCAAATTTCCGCAACTCATTCGCCCCCTGATCACGCGCCTCATCCCGCAGTTCTGATCGGGAATAGTGGCTGATTGCGCTGAGTTCCGAGAATGCTTGGATAAGGAAACCAGGAATCCAAGAAGAGATGCCGAATCCATTCCTGCTTTCCTGCATTCCTTGTTCATCCGGTGGGTGAATCCAAATCCCCGCGCTCGACTTTTCCACGTTCCCTTCCCACAGTCTCGGCATGGCTAAAACTCCATCCACCATGCTACCGCTCGGCACGATTGCTCCTGATTTCAGATTGCCGGACACGAACGGCAAACTCGTTTCGCTCGGCGAGTTCACCGGCTCCCCTGCCCTACTCGTGATGTTCATCTGCAACCATTGCCCGTTCGTGAAACACATCCGCTCAGAACTCGCGAGCATTGGTCGCGACTATTCCGCACGCGGCGTCAGCATCATCGCCATCAGCTCCAACGACGCGGCCAATTATCCCGACGACAGCCCTGCGAAGATGAAAGACGAAGCGCGCGACGCCGGATACAATTTCCCCTATCTCTACGACGAATCCCAAGCCGCAGCCCAAGCGTATCGCGCCGCCTGCACGCCGGATTTTTTCCTATTCGACCGCAATCATCGCCTCGTCTATCGCG
>JANNAO010000292.1:0-15328 GCA_031384405.1 Verrucomicrobiota bacterium
GTTGAAAAGTCGTGCGCCTCGAAACGCCCGCCAACTGTTCAAGGCCGCAGGTGCGGCCTTCGCCACCATCACCCCGGAAGACTGCCGGGGTTTCTTTTTACACGCCGGATACGCTACTTGATTTATGGGAACGCTCTGAATATGGATACTCCGCCAAAAGCAGTCGTATTCATCCTTGGCTGTGTGGGAGCGATTGCTCCTGAAATCATTCGTCTCTACAAGTTGAGGCGAAAAGCACCAAAGGAGCTTTTCACCTTTTGGGTTTATGTCGCAAGCCTCCTTTACGCCGGGTTTGGTGGACTGGTTGCTATCACTTTACCAGCCGTAAATGTTGGGGCTGCGTTTTACGCAGGCATCACAACTCCCACGTTGATTAGCGCAATCGCTCGGCGCAAAACTATGGCCCGTGGGCGTGTTGCGTTGGCTAATGATAATGTTCATCTTCGTGCTTCAGATGCGTCACACCGTCCTGAACCCTCTACTCCCGGGGCAATCCGTCACTACACCGTATCTCCGCTGAGTGCATTGCGGACCGTTTTTGCTGGACTGCGTAATCACGCGGATGGCTTGTTCGACTAGAATTGGCGGCCATAAGATTGATTGGAATTTTGTCGAACAGTTGTTCCGTGTAATTTTCGTGTGGTTCGTATATTTCGTGGTTAGATTTTTCAAAGATGAAAATGAAGAAAGTTGCCATTGTCGGTGCGTCCGGTTACTCCGGCGAAGAGCTGGTAAAACTGTTGCTGAACCATCCGCACGCGGAATTGGTCGCCGTCACCTCGCGCCAAAGCGCGGGGCAGACTCTTGCCAGCGTGTTCCCAAAGTTCGCCAGCCATCCCAAAACCAAGTCGCTCAAGTTCAGCGCGCCAAATGCCGAGGAGCTTGCAAAGCAAGCGGAGGTGGTGTTTCTCGCGCTGCCGCATGGAGTCGCGGCGGAGTATGCGATTCCGTTGTTGAACGCAGGCGCAATCGTCATTGATCTCAGTGCAGACTTCCGGCTCAAGAGCGCGGAGACTTACAAAGAATTTTACGCGCACGATCATCCTGCGCCCGAGTTGCTCGCCAAGTCCGTCTATGGTTTGCCCGAGTTTTATCGCGAGCAGATCAAGCAGGCGAAACTCATCGCATCGCCGGGTTGTTATCCCACGAGCATTCTGCTGCCGACGTTGCCGCTGCTCAAAGCTGGACTCATCAAGCCGCACGGAATCATCGCGGATTCCCACAGCGGCGTGAGCGGCGCGGGGCGCAAGGCGGAAGTGGATTATCTGTTCTGCGAATGTAACGAGAGTGTCCGTCCCTACGGTGTGCCGAAGCATCGGCACTTGTCGGAAATCGAAGAGCAGATGTCGCTCGCGAGCGGAACGAAGGTTGTCATCCAGTTCACGCCGCATCTCATGCGGGTGAATCGCGGTATTCTCCCCACGCTTTATCTCGCGCCGACGGAACATTTCTCTGTTGATAGTGGGGCAGGCGTCTCGCCTGCCCCGGCGACGATTGAAACACTGTCGCAAAAAATCTCCGCGTGCTACTCGAAGGCTTACGCCAACGAACCGTTCGTCCGCGTGCTGGAAGGCAAAGCGTTGCCTGATACGAAAAATGTCGTCGGCACGAACGTCTGCGAAATCGCGTGGCGACTTGATCCGCGCACGGGACGGCTCATCGTGATGAGCGCGGAAGATAACTTGGTCAAAGGCGCGAGCGGTCAGGCGGTGCAGAGCATGAATATCCTCTGTGGCTTCCCGGAAACTGCGGGGTTGGTTTAGCCCATAAATTGTAGCAGCCGACGTGAGTCGGCTCATTTGTCGGGGTGATGTTGAAGAAGTTTGAGCGGACTCATGTCCGCTGCTACTGGGAAAACGCACGCACGTTAAACATGAAACTGCCCTACTACGAAGTCTCGGCGTTCGCGACGAATCCATTCGGCGGCAATCCCGCTGGAGTTTGTCCACTCGATGCGTGGCTTCCTGATTCCGTTCTCCAAGGCATCGCAGCAAATAATAATCTGGCCGAGACCGCGTTCACGGTGCCGCGCGGCGATGACTTCGAGTTGCGCTGGTTCACTCCGACGATTGAAATGGATTTGTGCGGCCACGCGACACTGGCTGCGGCTTTCGTTTTGTTCAATGAGCGTGGCCTTCGCGCAAATGAAGTCCGCTTCCATTCGCGGAGCGGTCTACTGACGGTTACTCGCACGAACGATCTACTCACACTCGATTTCCCATCGCGACCAGCCACGGTTTCTGCAATGCCAGAAGCTTTGATTCGCGGGCTGAGCGCAAAGCCAAGAGAAGTTCTGAAAGCTCGCGACTATCTCGCGGTGTTTGCCAACGAAGCTGAAGTCCGCGCACTGAACCCCGATTTCGCCGTGCTGAAAACTCTCGACTGTCTTGGCATCATCGCCACGGCGCCGGGCAGTGATTGTGATTTTGTCTCACGCTTCTTTGCGCCGGGCGCGGGCGTGGATGAAGACCCGGTCACCGGCTCGGCTCATTGCACGTTGATCCCGTATTGGGCGGAACGACTGGGTAAAACAAAACTTCTCGCACGCCAGGTTTCAAAGCGTGGCGGTGAGTTGGTTTGTGAACTTGCCAGTGGTCGGGTGCAAATCAGCGGGCGCGCAATCCTTTATTCGCGCGGAGAAATACTGCTGTCAGTCGTGGCTTGAGTGTGCGGAATCATTCGCACTTCACCGCGTCAACAACATCTTCACGCCTGCCACGATCAATACGACGGAGAGCAACCGTCGCATCGTCACCGGCTCGAGCCGCCGACTGCCCAATTCTGCACCGATGATTCCGCCCACCAATGCGGCTGGCGCCCACCACGCGATTTCATGCGGAACATTTTTGACGCTCGTCAGATGACCGAGCAGTCCAGCAGCGGAGTTGACGAGGATGAACGCAACAGAAATCCCGGCGGTTTTCTTCACGTCAGCCCAGCCGAGAAACAACAATAGCGGACTGAGAAAAATCCCGCCGCCCACACCCGTCAGCCCGGACAACAGCCCGATCACCGCGCCAAAGATCAGCGCGCGCGGCATAGATAGGGGTTTTAATTCTGCCGATGACTGTGCTGCCGGTTTGACCACCAGTCGCCACGCGGCGAACAACAGCACACAGCCGAGAATGATTTTGTAGGTTGAGATCGGCAGACTTGCCTTGCCACCGAGAAACGCCATCGGCACGGACAACGCAGCGAATGGCCAGAAGAGTTTCCAATCAAAATGTCCCGCACGCGCAAAACGGATCGTGCCCACGGTCGCGACCACGAGGTTCAACACCAGCGCGGTCGGCTTCATCGCGTCCGGCGCGAGTCCGAACAACGCCATCGCCGCGAGATAGCCTGACGCTCCTGCGTGGCCGACGGATGAATAGAGCAGGGCTGCGGTAAAGATCAGAAGTGTGAGCGCGAATGTTTCGGTCATGGCCGCTCGCAAAAAACGCTACGCCGGCGGCTGCGTGATGTGCCGCACGAGCAACGGGACGCTCGTCTGCACTTTTTCATCGAACAGGATGTCGAGTGAGTAAAGGCCCGGTTGATCGAACTTCAACTGCTGGATGTTGAGGATGTAGTTGCGCGTACCGAAGTGCATGTCGCCGGGCAGCGTGACTTCGATGGGGATTTCAATCGGCGGCATGATGGCGCGTCCGTCCGCATCTACGAAGTTCAACTTCATCTGGCGTTTGCCTTCGTCCTCGCTCGCAAACGTGACGCGCAACGCCACCGCGCACTGCGGATGAATGGCGGGAAGTTCGCGCGCATAGATCGTATCGAATGCGCCGAGCAGATTGAGTTTGCCGTTGTCATCGGTTGCCGCATCACAAAGAACCGCTACTTGAATGTTCATGCCACGCGAGGTTAAACCAAGAATGGGCGCGGTTGACCACGAAATTCTTTTACTCTCCTGCTCAGGGGTGCGGTTACAAACAAGTGAGGCCGAGGTAGGGCGCGACAGTCCCTGCCATTGAATTAGTGACGAAGGGAGCGCAATCCTTAGCCCCGTAGGGGCGACATATTTATAGTAACCGCCCCAGAGAAAACAAAGCTCCGTAGGAGCGACATCGTCCCGTTTATGCCGCCCCTACGGGGCTTTGGCGTTTGTGCGTGGCGTTTCTATAAATATGCCACTCCTACGGAGTTCACCGAAACACCCCAAGTCAATTTAGCCGGTTTCTTCTTAATTCAATGGCAGTGGGGCTCTACAGTCCCTGCGCGCCGTATACGTGAATCAGGATGCTTTCGTCTCCAGCCAGCGGCGCGTTGAGGACAACGCGCCCTACCGCCGAACGTGCCGCAGCGCATTGTCTCACCCGACTTTAATCGCGCCCTCTGCTCAGATCGTGTGCAAGCCGGATGCGCGAGACCATCTCACAAATCCGAAAACAATTGTAGCGGCGGTCTGTGACCGTGGTGTTTCTCGCGGTAGAAGAACCGACGATGCTCACAGAGCGCCGCAACAGGATTGATGAGTCGCCGCCAGCGCGTTCCTTCTCGACGAGACGCGCTCGCAAAGACTACCTTTCGCCCGCCTCGACGAGGTTTTTATGGATGAACTGCTGAAATTATTACAGGCCAACGCGCTCGAATCACACGCCAACCTCGGCAAGCTTTTGAACAAGCCTGCCGCCGATGTCTCGAAAGAGATCGCCGCTTACGAAAAAACCGGCGTCATCCGTGGCTATCAAGCCGTGCTGGACGAAGACAAACTCGATCTGGATCGCGTCACCGCTGTCATCGAAGTGAAGGTCACGCCACAGCGCGAAGGTGGGTTTAACTCCATCGCCCAACGCATCAGCAAATTCCCCGAAGTCAAATCCGCCTACTTGATGAGTGGCAGCTACGATCTGTTGTTGTTCGTCGAAGGTCGCAATCTTCGGGAAGTCGCCACGTTCGTCAGCGAACACCTCTCTCCGCTCGAAGGCGTGTTGTCCACCTCCACCCATTTCATGCTCAAGACCTACAAACGCCTCGGCGTTTTGATGCAGCAAGATTCTTCCAATGAACGCCTCTCCGTCTCTCCGTGATCGCCCATGATTTATTGCGTGGGTAATCTGGCGTCGTTGATGGGAATGAATTGACCGCAACAAACCTTTTGCGCCATCCACCGCAACGGCTAGAATAACCCCATGAAAAAGCTGACAGCCATCTTGCATCGCGGTGAACCGGATGAAGGCGGGTTTTGGGCCACTTGTCTCGAAGTTCCCGGCGCGAACGGTCAGGGAGAAACCAAAGAAGAATGTCTCGCAGACCTCACGAACGCAGTCCAACTGCTGCTTGAGGCGGAACGTGAAGAAGTGTTTCGCCTCGATCCCCGCGCGGAAACAGCGGACTTGCTGCTGGCATGAAACGCCGGGCACTGCTCGGCCATTTGCAGGAACACGGTTGCTTACCCCACCGCGAAGGAGGTAGTCATTCCATCTGGATCAACCCGCAGACCGGACGCAAGGAAGCCATTCCCCGCCACAACGAAATCAAAAAGTTTCTGGCTCGCTCCATCTGCCGCAACTTGTCCGTCCCCATCCCGCCGGGTAATTGATTTACGAATGCACGGGCGCACTCACGCCGCTGCGCTGGTCCGATTTATTCCGAACTCCGATATAGAACTGGCGGTGCGGCGCGATTGTAGCGGCGGGCATCCCTGCCTGCCGTAGAGGGCGCGCATCCTTGCCGCCCGGAAAGGGGCATGGATTTTTGTGCGTCTCTCAAATCTCCTGAGTCGTGCGTTGCTCGTGCGATTTCTTCCGCCGGGCAGGGATGCCCAGCTCTACGGCAGGCACGGATGCCTGCCGCTACTTCGGAAGTCGGGTTAAATTCGCTGACGCCATGCCGCCGGATGTGGACGCACGCGAGGAACATCACCAGCACCTTCAGGACAAGCACCGATGAATGTCACGGCGGAAGCGACTCAAAGTGACTTCATCGTCACCCGGAACGTAGCGGACTTTACAGGGTCTTCCGTGTCCGCCATCACGCCGATTAAATTTCTGGAACACCTTGCCACGATTGAGGCCGGATGAGGAGTTTTCCGCAGTTCGACAAGTTTTCACAGGTAGTTGGTATTACAAGAATCGCACCTTGCGAACGGCGCGCTGCAAGTTACTGTTGACCCACGATGAAAACGGTAGAAGCCATCATTGAAACAAACGGCGAGGTACATCTGATCGAGCCGCTTCGTGTGCCGACCCCGCGCCGCGCGCTTGTCACCATTCTCGAAGAAGCTCCGACCGTGCATGACGCCGCGCTGTTGAGCGAGACTGCGCTCGCTGAGGACTGGAATCGCGCCGAGGAGGACGCCGCATGGGCACATTTACAGCCGGCCAAGTAGTCATCGTCCACTTTCCCTTCTCTGATCTCACTGCCTCCAAGCTCCGCCCGGCGGTGGTACTCGCGGAAGCTGGACGTGGCGATTGGATTCTCTGTCAGATCACCAGCAAATCCTACGGTGATGACAAAGCCATTTCACTCGACGCTCCCGATTTTGCGCGTGGTTCACTTCGCCTGACCAGCTATGTCCGTCCGGGTAAGCTTTTTACTGCGCACAGCAGCCTTGTTGCAAATCAGGTTGGTGAATTACAGCCCGTAAAATTCTCCACCGTCCGCGATGCGGTTGTGCGGATGATTCAAAACGGTTGAATCGGTCGCTGTGTCACGCCGCTGCGACTGGTCTGATTCATCCTTAAAACGGCAGTTGAATTGGCCACAAAAAGGCACAAAAGGCGCAAAGGAATTGGCCAGAAACTGTTTTTCTCGCCCCCAAAACCTTTCATCCAACAGGTGAAGTCCTCACGAAGTCTTTTGTCTCCCGCACATCTGCTTTTTGTGACTCTTGTGCCCTTTTGTGGCAAATGAATCACCGGATTTAGGTTCATTATCGGAGTTCGGGATCAGGGTGTGATGGCGCGGAAGAAACGGTTGGTGTTTCCGGCGATGGGGACGGTGATGACGATAGGCGCGGTGTAAGTGAAGTTGGTGTAATCCGTCCAACTACCCGCCGCCAACGATGGCGAAGTCTGGATGCGATACGGTTGACCGACGCTGGCGTCAAGGAACGTGCAACTGAAGCCGGCGACTTCAGAAAAACTCAGATTATCGAACCGTCCCGCCGCCGCACTAATCTTTGCCCCGGCCACGAAAGCAGAAATATTGCTACCTGTGACAGTGAAGTCCCCGCCAAGGTAAATATTGGTCGTCGCAATTAACATTGCCCGAACTGCGTTGTTTACACCCGAGCCCAAAGGTGACCACAAGGCCCCGTCCCACTTGGCGATGCAATTAACAACGATGCCGTTTCCAGAATTCGTTGCCCGAGAAAAATTTCCGCCCACATATAAGTCAGTGCCGGATACGGCTAGTGCGTTGACGCTACTGTTCAAGCCTTGGCCTAGGCTCGCCCACGAGTTGCCGTTCCACGTCGCAATATAACTTGCGGGATTGGCCCCGGCCATTGTGAACGCACCGCCGACTACCAGATGCGGCCCCCTCTTTGTCAGTGCCATTACATTGCTGTTTACTCCAACACCCAAGGCAGACCATGCGGTGCCGTCCCATTTGGCTATCCTGTTTGCTGCACTTCCACTGGCATTGGTGAAGCTGCCTCCAACAAATAGATCGTTTCCGGAAACGGCGAGGGCCATCACGGCCGCATTTACGCCTGTTTCCAACTCTGACCAACTAAACCCGTTCCATCTGGCAACGTTGTTCACGGTTTTCGACCCTGCGCTGGTGAAAAGACCGCCTACGTAAAGGTTGGTTCCGCTTACTGCCAGAGAATGGACGCTGGGGTTCAATCCCCCGCTCAGTCCATTTATAAATCCGCTCCACGAAGTTCCGTTCCATCTTGCAATTCTGTTTACCATCAAACCGCCAGCACTGGTGAAGTCGCCGCCCGCATACAGATTGGTCTCAATCACCGCCAGAGCCCGGACTGTGCTGTTCATCCCAACCCCTAAACCAGTCCAGACAGAACCATCCCAACGAGCGACACGGTTGAGGGTAAAGCTTCCGGCTCGGTCGAACGCACCACCGACGTAAAGGTTGGTATCGAACATCGCAACTGCATAAACCGGCCCGTTCAAGCCGGAGCTAACTGGCGACCATTTACTTCCGTCCCAGTTAGCGATTCGGTTGGCGGTGCTGCCGCCAGCGGTAGTGAAGCTCCCGCCGACAAAAAGATTTGTTCCAGATGCAACAACTGCATATACCCATGAGCCATTCCCAATCCCTGTTGAAAGACCAATCCAATTAGTCCCATTCCACTTGGCAATGTTGTGGCTGCTAGCTCCCGACACTTGAAAGAATCCGCCCGCATACAAATTAGTTCCGACCATTGTCAAAGCTTGTACTATCCCATTCAACCCCAAGTTGGCCCAAGAAGTTCCATTCCATTTTCTTACCCCGCTTGATGTACCGGCGAATAGATCGGTGCTAGATGTTACTAGCGCACGGACATCGTCGTTGGTTATGCCTGTGCCCAACGCAGACCAGGCAAAGCCATCCCATCGGGCAACTTTATTGACGATGTTTCCACCGGCGGTGGTAAATAACCCGCCTGCATAGAGATTTGTGTCTGAACTCGTCAAGGCAATCACCCAGTTATTCATGCCCGCTCCTAGCGGTAACCAAGCATTCCCATCCCATCGCGCCACATATTTTGCAGGCGACCCTCCTGCCATCGTGAAGCGGCCTCCTACTATCAAATAGTCGCCAAAAATCGTCAAGGCCCAGACTGAGTCATTGACTCCAGATCCCAAAGCTGACCAAGAGACTCCATTCCATCTGGCAATTCCGCTTGCGCCAACTTCTCCGGCGGACCAAAAAGTACCGCCTGCATAGAGGTTTGTGCCGTCGGTTGCCAAAGCGTTGCAGGTATATGAAAGACCGGATCCCAAAGCTGACCAAGTGTTGCCGTCCCATTTAGCAACCCTATTTGCAAATACGTCGCCAACGGCAGTGAAATCTCCGCCAATGTACAAATTTCCTAATTCATCAACTGCAGCAGCATACACGGCACTATTTGCCCCAGGAATTCCTCCCATACTAATCCAATCCGCATCGCTGAAGGTGGGATCAATCCGCAAGGGATAGATTGCGGCGGCATCGTCCACCAGCACGGCAAGCGTTGTAGCGGCAGGCATCCTTGCCTGCCGTAGAGCCGTGGCTTCCAGCCCGGCGGATTCGGACATGGCGTGCAAGTTCGCTCTGGAATGATTCGCAGCCAAATTCCGGGCGGCAGGATGCGCGCCCCCTACCCCGAAAGCATTCGGGGCAACTTCCATCCGCGCGGGCAATTCGCGACCGGTGGCATCGGTCACGCGCAGGCGGTTGTAGGCGAGTTTGCGTCCGGAGCCGTCCAGCACCAATCGCGCGCCGTTGACGAGCGGCTCGGCTTTCGCGCCGGTCACGTCCAGTTCCACGCGCAGTTCGCCGTCGCCTTCGGGTCGTTGTTCAATGATGAAATCCTGGCGCACGCCGTCCACGCTCACGGTGTATTCCTCGGTCAAACCGGGACGGATGAAGCGCGCCACGTTGTCGGTCACTTTCACAATGCCCGTTTTGTGTAGTGCGCCCGTCCTCGGGCGCAGAGACATGGAGAGTAAGGACGGCGTGGATTGTTCGTACGCGTTTGCAATGGTCGCGTCGCTGTGGCCGGGGACGGCCACACTCCGGAAGATGTCGTTGAAACCAAACTCATCCGACGGCGCGCACGGCTTGTCGCGACGTAGCGGAGCGAAGTCGGAAGTGACGCGCCCCACCTCCATCGCCATCACACGAAAGCGTTCGCCAGAATTATTGTCCGTTGTGGAACTGAGCCAGAGTCCTTCGCGCGTGACCTGACCTTCGAGTCGTTGGAACGCGCAGCGCAAGGACGCACCTTCCGCCGTGGCGATCACGGACAAGCCGTCGCCCTGATATTGTTTGCCCGCTACTGCGCCAAGTTGATCCATCGGGATGGGCGCGGATTGGTTTGCGGAACTGGTGGCAGGCGGCGTTTGGTTGTTTGCGTGCGCGGCGAGCAACGTCGTGAGAGTGAGCGCAAAGCAACCGTAGGCGAGGAAGGAGGGTTTTCGTTTCATGGCGTGCGGGTTACGTAAGGCGACTTTAGGCCGATGGTGAAGGCTGTCAATTCAGGAGTTGCAGCAATGCCGAGCGGATCAACGCCAGATTGGCCAGCAGCGTGGCGTTACGACTGCGGCTGTCGTCCTCGCCCATCAAGGCGCCCCGACGCCAGTGACAACCACGGTCTTCAGTCCAAACTCCCGCACCTGCCTACTCTACTAAAGCGGTCGCGCCTTACTATTTACACTTAGCCAGCAGCTCGATAATGTTAGGCCATGCCCCGCGCGTTGCGGATTGAATACCCCTGCGTGACCTGTCATTCGCTAGCGTGACCTTTCGGCGTAGAGCCGTTGACTGGATGTTGGGAAAAGAACACGGCTATCTTCCGACGAGCCGCTACGGGGATCGGGATTCGGCGGTCTGCCGACACGCCGCTACGGGGATTGAGATTCGTGGAGGGGGCTTTCCGTTCAAGCTTCGGGATTTTTGGAACTCACCCAGCTTGTGCGCGAAGGAATACCGTTCCGGCCTCGGCGATCAATTCGGTGGCGGGTAGAACAGCCGGGATCAAACAGAACTCTCCCGCACGAAGAACAGGATTTGTTTTCAACGCGCTACCCACTCGCACTTCACCGCTGACGATGCCGATGATCTGCATCTTGCCGCCACGCAGGACGATCTCATCCCGGCGTTGGACGGTGTATTTATCAACGGTGAATAGGGCATGATTGACCAGTGGCCGGATCGAGTGGCTCGCGTGAGCAACCTCCGAGGCGTCAACCAGCGCGGGTTCAAAGTCATCAAAGTCAATGCTCGCGAGAGATTGCGGGACGTGCAGCTCGCGTGGCTTGCCATCCAATCCAACACGATTCCAGTCGAACACGCGATACGTCGTGTCGGAGTTCTGTTGAATCTCGAAGATCACCAGTCCCGCGCCGATGGCGTGAACGCGACCGCTGGGCAAAAACATGGAATCGCCCGCACGGACTTTGGCGCGATGAAAACATTCCGCCACGCTGCCATCGGTGATGCGTCGCTCGAAATCCGCACGAGTAACGCCGCGTTTCAATCCCACGTAAAGCTCCGCATCCGGCGCAGCATCCGCGATGAACCACATCTCCGTCTTGGGATCGCCACGCAACTCGGCAGCTTTGGACGCGGGCGGATGAACCTGGAGCGAGAGTTTCTCCTGCGCGTCGAGAAGTTTGATGAGCAGAGGGAATCGCCCGGCTTCAAGTTTTGCATCGCCGAGCAAATCCGCTCGATGATTCTCCACGAGCCAGTGCAAATCTTTTCCGGCGAGCGGCCCGTTGCTGATCACGCTCACATCGCCGGGGCGATCACTGATCTCCCATGATTCACCGATGGTTGCGCCTGCGGGAAGTTTCTTGCCGTAGAGCCGCTCCAGATTGCGCGCGCCCCAGACGCGTTCCTTGAAGAGAGGCGTGAACGTCAGCGGATAAAGAGCGGACATGAGGAATCAAACCTTGGCCGGGGACGTGGCGATGACCTGCGTGGTTTTCTTAGACGCTTTCTTGATCGCCGCTTTTTCGGCGGGCGTCGGCGGGCGTTCGAGGAAATGACCATGAGCACGGAATTTATCGTAACGCTTCTTCAACCGTTCTGCGGGTGACAGGGCCGTCAGTTCGTTCAGATGCTCGATCAGAACCGCCCTCAATGTCGCCGCCGTCGCCGCAGGATTTGTATGCGCGCCGCCGAGAGGTTCAGGGATGATCTCGTCCACGAGTTTGAGTTCATACAGATGTTTAGCCGTGATCTTGAGTGCTTCAGCAGCCTTGGCCGCAGCAGTGCGATCCTTCCAAAGAATTGCCGCGCAACCTTCAGGGCTGATGACTGAGTAATACGAGTTCTCCAAGATCAACACGCGATCTGCCACGCCGATGCCGAGTGCGCCGCCAGACCCGCCTTCTCCGATGACGGTGGCGATGATCGGCACTTCCATCATGGTCATCTCACGCAAGTTCACCGCGATGGCCTCCGCAATGTGCCGCTCTTCTGCGCCGATGCCGGGATACGCGCCCGCCGTGTCAATCAACGTGATGATGGGCAAACCAAACTTGTCCGCCAGACGCATCAAACGAAGTGCCTTGCGATAACCCTCTGGATGCGCCGAACCAAAGTTACGGAGAATGTTCTCTTTCGTGTCGCGTCCCTTTTGCGTGCCGATCACGACCACGCGTTGATCACCCAGTTTGGCGAAGCCGCCCACAAACGCGCGGTCATCCGCGAACAACCGGTCGCCATGCAACTCCTCGAACTCGGTGAACGTGCTGTTCAGATAATCCAGCGTGTAAGGCCGCTTGGGATGGCGCGCGAGCTGTACGCGTTGCCACGGAGTGAGGTTCGAGTAAATCTGCCGACGTGTTTCGTCAATCTTACGTTCGATCTGGAGAATCTCTTCCTCGAAGCTCACCGCCATGGAATGGGCTTCGGGATGTTGACGTAAATCTTCGAGTTTCTTCTGGAGTTCGGTGATCGGCTTCTCGAAGTCGAGCTGATGTTTCATGCGGCTGCCATTTTAGGGGAGCGGGACGTGGAAGCAACGGGGAATTCTGGCGTGGTTGTCTCGCATAAAAAACCAAAGGGCCGGACTTTCGTCCGGCCCCAGTAGTGAGGAGGTTTTAACGCCTTCACTCAGGCGCTCAGAAGGGCAATGCGGCCAACTTTGGAGGGCGCTGTTCGCACCGCACTGCGAGCAAAACCTCTATGCCAACCCTAAACGAACAGCGAAATCTCTCTTGCTCTGTAACTAAGATGCACGAACCCGGGTTTTTGTTCAAAGATATTTTTAATAAGGAATTTCCCCATGGCCTAACCTTATGTTTTTTATCGGCAGGAGCTTCGGAATGCCTGCTGCCACCAGGGTGAAAATGTTTCATTGGGTCGCAACCACGCGTGCCGGTGCAGCCAGGACATGGTGTTGGCGTCGCTCAAAACCAACAGCTTCTGCTGCGGCGTGAGTGAATCCGGTCCGGCGGCGAGGAGTTTCTCGCCCAAGGCGCGCACGGCGTCTGTGCCCACACCCATCTTGGTCAACGCTTCGGTATGGCCTGGATTCAAGCGGTTCTCGCGCAGGAGCGAAACGTGAACGGCGTTGACGTAGGGGTTCAAGACGACGTCGGCGAGACCGGAGTTCGCTGGGCGCGGGGCGGTTTCGCCCGCCATCGCCATCTCCGCCATGCGTAATCGCAGCGAGACGATTTCTGCCGAGGGTGAGACTTCTTCGGGTACGAGGAACAACCCGGATTGTTTGGCGCGCTGTCCCCAGCCGCTGCGACTCGTCAGCACGCTCAACGGAATGGAAAGATACATTCCCGCCAGTACCGGCAGAAACCACCAGAACGTGATTTGATCCAACCAAAACACCAATCCCCCCCAAACGACGCCCACGAGGACGTGTCCCCAATGTCGGCGGATGGCATAACTCCACTCCGTGCCATCGGCGTCGCGATTTTGCGCACCCCAACCCACGCCCATGCCCAGCATGATCGTGATGACGAAACGCGTGTGCCACAGCATCTGCAACGGTGCGTGGAGCGTGGAGAAAATGGTTTCACCGATCACACTCAACGTCGTTCGGGCGAGTCCGCCGAAAGCGCGGCGACGTTCCGCATCAAACGCCAGATCAATCAATGCCAGAACTTTCGGCAGCATGATCACCGTCATGCAAATCGTGAACACGAAGAAGGCGTGCGCCGTGGCGGGCAGATTCAGATACGGAAAAAAACCGCGCGTCGGAAGCTGCGTGAGTTCGCTCAACAAATCCGTCCAGCGGATCCAACTGAACGTCAGCAAAAATGCCAGCCACAACGGGCCGCTCAAGTAACCAAAGATTCCGAGCGTCAGATGAATCCGGCTCACGCCGCGCAGTCCCTTGGCGAACAAAAGCATCGCATGTTGAAGATTGCCCTGACACCAGCGCCGGTCGCGCTGCGCATTCTCGATCAAGCCTTGAGGTGCTTCTTCGTAGCTGCCTTCCATTTCGTAGGCGAACCACACCTGCCAATTCTCCTTGAGCATCAACGCCGCCTCCACGAAGTCGTGACTGAGGATGTGACCGCCGAAAGGTTTGCGCCCGGGCAATTGCGGCAGATCGCAATAGTGCATGAACGGTTCGGTGCGGATGATGGCGTTATGACCCCAGTAATTCCCGAAGCTCTGCGCCCAGAAATTCAATCCCGTGATGAACACCGGCGCGTAAAAACGATTCGCGAACTGCTGGATGCGACCGAACAGCGATTCCGCATTCATCAGCGCGGGCAACGTCTGGATCAATCCCACATCAGGATGCGTCTCCATCAACTTCACCAAATCAACCAGCGTCTCTCCGCGCATCACGCTGTCGGCGTCGAAACAAACGAAGTAGCGATAGCGTCGTCCCCAGGCATTGAGGAAGTCGCGCACGTTGCCGCTCTTCTTGTTCTCGTTGATGATGCGGCGACGATAATAAATCCTGCCCAACGCATTCAGGTCGCGCACTAGTTCCGACCAACGCCGCTCCTCCTCGATCCATTTGTCGGGATTCGTCGAATCGCTCAGGATGAAAAAGTCGAACCGCTCCAGTTGCCCGGTCTTCTTCAGCGATTCATACGTGGCGCGCAAACCTTCCAGCACCCGCACCACATTCTCGTTGTAGATCGGGAACACCAACGCCGTGCTAGTTCCGGAAATATCCTGACCGCGATACTCTTTGAGCCGCGCGATGTTTGATTTCTCACCGAGTCGTCGCAGAACGAACCCAAAGATGCCGTGAGTGCAACCCACCGCCGCCAAGAAAAATAAAATTACGAACAACACCAATAACACCGTCCGCGACGGCGACCAACCCGTGCGCCACAGAAGGTCCGCGAAGATCACCGACACCACACCCGTCAACAACACCGCTACTGAGAAGAAGACAAACACGCGCCATGCGCGGTTCTCATGCGTGGCAGGGCTGACCACCAGAGTGGGCGCGCCGCCCGATGAAGGCGGTGTTGGATTTCGGTTCGTGGACATTGCTGATGTAACGCCGAGCGGGCAGGGGAAGAGTGGAGAAAAGAGTCACCCGTTAAAAGTTGAATCTAAACGCGCCGCTCGCCGCTTTTTTTAGCTGCGTCGTCCCTGACCGAGGGTGTGAGACAAAATTCTTCCTTCAAGCTGCGATCTGGAGTGAGTCGTTGCGGGCGGCGTGTTGGTGGAGTCTGTATTTCCAAAAGTCCTCCAGGCGTCGGCTGCTGTGGAGGCAGCGCAGGGCGAGGATGTTTTCGGC
>JANNAO010000020.1:0-18999 GCA_031384405.1 Verrucomicrobiota bacterium
CAAGAAAGAAACCGTGGAAATCCGCGTGGTTGAACATCTCTACCGTTGGAACAACTGGAACATCACCGCTAAGTCTGACGCGTTCAAAAAGACCGACGCCCAGACCATTGAGTTCCGTGTGCCGGTGAAGCCTGACGAGGAAAAAGTCATCACCTACACCGTGCATTACTCGTGGTAAAATCGTGCAGCACCCGCCTCCGGAGGGTGTGACTGGAAATGGCGTCAGCTTGGATTTTTGGTTCTTCGCTGTTTTCAGTGGAGCCACTAATCGGCGAAAGGCTGGCAATGTGGCTTCCCTCTCCCCATCGGATGGGGAGAGGATGGTCCCCACTGCCATTGAATTACCCGAAACTCAGAAACTCATAAAAACGCGAAGACTCCTGTTTCTTTTTGAGTTTATGAGTTTTGGCTTATAGGGCTATGCACTTGATTCCCCTTCACGCTCTGCGACGGGTCGTGGCGAACCGACATAAAATGGCGCAATTTTCCTCGTCTTTATTCAGAAACTCCGCCCCCACGCCATTTGCCGCGTCTTGTAACGAGATGCGTCGGCACGCGCCAAAAACACCAAGGGGAATCAAGTGCATAGCCCTATTGGCTTAAATCCAAATTCGTTCATCGGCATCGCCTTCCTTAATTCAACGGCAGTGGGATGTCCCCGCAGTCGCGGGATCGGGTGAGGGGTCGGCGAACATTCTACTGATATCTAATTGTGTCGGTATTATTGCATCAGCGGCTGAACGCCTCAAAACGTGTCTTGTTTCCGGGGGCGTTGTCGCGTAATCATTTGCCGCGTTTAGCCCGGAATGAATACCACGTTGATCGTCATGCCGACCTACAATGAGCGGGAGAATCTTCCGCGCATGGTGCAGCGGCTTCTTTCGCTTCCTGTCAAAGTTGATCTTCTCGTGGTGGATGATAATTCTCCCGATGGCACAGGCAAACTTGCCGACGAACTTGCCGCCAAACATCCCGAGGTGCATGTGTTGCATCGCGCGGAGAAGAATGGATTGGGGCGCGCGTATCTCGCCGGATTCAAGTGGGCGTTGGAGCGCGATTACGAATTTGTTTTCGAGATGGATGCGGATTTTTCCCACAACCCGGACGACGTTCCCTTGCTGCTCAACTCCGCGCAAAATGCCGACGTCGCAATTGGCTCCCGGTACATTGACGGCATCCGCATCATTAACTGGCCGTTGAGCCGGCTGATGTTGAGCAAGAGCGCGGCAACTTACGTCTCACTCATCACCGGGATGCCATTAGCCGACCCCACGGCGGGTTACAAATGTTTTCGCCGCAGCGCGCTTCAAGCCATCAATCTTGATGAAGTCCGCAGCAACGGCTACAGCTTTCAAATTGAACTCCACCACAAACTCTGGCGGCAGGGGAAAAAAATCGTGGAAGTCCCCATCATTTTCACCGAACGCGCGCACGGTCACTCAAAGATGTCTGGCAACATCGTGAGCGAGGCGTTGGTGATGGTGTGGAAACTGTGGTTCCAGAATGGTTGCCGGAGAAGTCCGAGGAAGGCGCAAAGTCTGACGTCTAAAGTCTAATCTCCGGCTTTAGGCTTTAGCCTTCAGACTTGAGACTTCGGTTCAATACATCCTCCCGCGCATTTTTTGGATGAACGGATCGTTGGCAGCTTCGAGCAAGCGGTCGTTCGCGATCTTCAAATTACTTCGCCCTACTTCGTTGTCGTTGTCTTGTCCACTGAGCAGAAGTGAGCGTTCGAGCCACGGACGCGCGGCGGCATATTGGCCGGTCTCCACGAAATGCCGACCGATGTGCGCGCTGGTGTAGTAACCATTCGGATCGAGATCATCGGCGTGCAGGAAGAGGCGTTCGGCTTCGTCGTGTTGCCCCAAAAAATCGAGCACCATGCCCCAGCGTAAATAATTTCTGCTGGCGTGCGGGTTGTTGGTGATGGCGCGTTGATACCAGGTGATGGCTTTCGCGGCGAGATCAGCGTAACCATCCCGCCCTTCAAAGCAGATCGCTTGATAAATCTCACCGATGGCCAGTGCGTTCACAAAATTGTTCGGCTCGACGGCGTAAGCTTTTTCAAGCAACGCCGCTCGTTCCAAGGTGTATTCCTCCGCGCCTGCGCCTTTTCTCAACCAGTAGAGTTCATGCCCCAAGCGCACATCCTGCCATGCGAAACACGTCATCACTGCCAGCATCAGAATTGTCGCAGTGATCTTTCCGGGCAGCCGCGCGGAGAACCAGTAGCGATCCGTGGCGTAACGCCATTGGCTCGTGATCAACGCCATGATGGTGACGGCGAGAATGGCGTTGGCGGGGATTTGCAGATTGAAATCCACGACGGAGTGCAGCATGAGCGCGAACATCCCGGCGCACGAGCCGAGCAGGAATGCGAATTTATCATTTTGATTCGAGCCGAGAGCGCGGTCGCCGCGTTGCACGGACTTCCACACTTTCAAGATGCCGACGCCGAAAAGTGCGAGCGCGGCGGCGACAATTGCTCCGCCGACGATGCCCCAGTCCGCGAGGATGTTGAGGTATTCGTTGTGGGCGCGGTCGGGTTGAAGTTGCAACGTCACGGGGCGATAGACGCGGAATCGCAGGTCGTAATGTCCCGGCCCGACGCCGAACCATTGGTGATCTTTCCACATGTTCACCGCGCCGCCCCACATGTCGCGCCGCGCTTCCAAGTCCACCTTGCCGGAGTTGAACGCTCTGGTGAAACGCTTCGTGGCAAAATTATTTCCCGTGGCGACATAGGTCAGTCCGGCGAGGAATAGCACGAGGAAGATCGCAGCGGGCCACCGAAACTGGCGTTGGGTGACCAGATAACCCGCCAAAGCGACGAAGGTGAGTGACACGGAGACCCAGCTCCCGCGTGATTGCGTGACGGCGACGCCTGCCGCCATCGTGAGAACCGCATAGGCGATGAGAATTTTCGTGAGCGGTTTGCCGCGTCCCATGATCCCGTAAGCCACCGCGAGCGGTGCCAGCATTTCCAAAAACCCCGCCAGATGATTCGGGCAGATGTAAGTCCCGCTGCCGCGCCCCAAGTAGCCAGAATGATAAATCCACACCATGTCCGAGCCGGTGACGAATTGATAGACCGCGTAGCCGGAGATGAACGTGGCGACAGCGAACAATGTGAACCCGATGATCTGCGTGTGTTCTTGGCGATGCAGATTGTTCAGCACCACGAAGAACACGGACGCATAGACCAGCACGCGCAGCATTTCCTCGCGCCCCGTGTATTCCACATCGCAAGTGAAGTATCGCCCCACGGCGTAGCCAGCGAACATCAGCACCGTCCAGACCATCGGCGGGAGAATGAACTTGGGCCGTTCAGCCAACCAGATGCGCACGAGCCAGAGCGACAATGCGCCGAGCGTGAGAGCCATCACCACGATGAATTCCTGTATCCGCACTGCACCATAAGCCAGCGGGCTGAACACCAAGATGCCCAGCACCAGAGCCAGGATGCCGCGCTCGCACCAACGGTCCAGAGATTCGCGGTTCATGGGAGAGCGGTTCGGTCAGAACAAGCTGTAGATGAAAGGCGCGAGAGCCGAGCCTTTGGCGAACACTAGCAGTGCGCCGAGGATCAACAGGAAGATCACGATGGGCGCGATCCACCACTTCTTTCCTTCGCGGAGGAATTGCAGAAACTCTTTGATGATCGAAAATTTGCTCACAAGGTTGACGACGCAGAGGGTATCGCCCGTGACCGTGAAACGTAAAGTTCATTTCCACCGCTCAAAGCGACTTAACGCCACCCCCGGAGCGCGACCGGTCTCCGGTCGCAGCGCGTGGATGGAGAGAGAGAGCGCACCTTGGAAATAACTGGGTCATCAGAATTGCGGATGCGCTGCGGGCGGTGACCGACCCGCGCTCTGGAGGCGATGCATTTCTTTTCATTGTTTCACGCTCTTGAACTGGACAGATTGTCGCCCGCAACGCTTGAAAACCCTGCACCTCTATCTGACACGACAAGTCCTCGCCACACTGGTGATGACGGTGATGGTGTTCACGTTTGTGTTGCTGCTCGGCAACATCCTCAAGGACGTGCTGGGTTTGGTGGTGAGCGGCCAGGCCACGGTCGGGATGATGGCGCAGGCGATGGGGTTGTTGATTCCGTTCGTGTGGGTGTTCGCGCTGCCGCTGGGGATGTTGACGGCCACTCTGCTGGTGTTCGGCAGGTTCAGCGCGGATCAGGAATTGACCGCCGCACGCGCGGGTGGTGTGAGTCTGGTGTCCTTGAGCGCGCCGATCTTGATGTTGAGCTTGGTGCTGTGCGGATTCTGCGCGTGGGTCAACATGGACTTGGGGCCGAAGTCGCGGACGGCGCACAAGCAACTTTTCGCCAAATTGCTCACCTCGCAGTCCACCGCGTTCATCCCCGAAGGCCGGCACTTCTCACATCCCAAAGTTCCCGGCTACATTTTCTTCGTCGGAAAAAAGCGGAACACCGATCTTGAAGAGATCATCGTCTATAAACTCGGATCAGGGACCAATTTCCCGACGACGATTTCTGCAACTCGCGGAAGAATCCAAATCAACACGACCAACAAGTTGATCCAGTTGGACCTGTTCAATATTCACACGATCACTTTTGATGGCGATCAAGCAGCGACCACTCAGAATGATGATTCAACGAAGACGTACGAGTTGCCAGGTTTGGACGACACTGTCGAACGCACCTCCATGAGCGACATGACATTCACACAACTGCGCCGCGAGATGTGGAAGCTCGAAGCGTTGGCGGCGATGCCTGCGACCACGACGAACAGTGCTGCGAGTTCGCAAGGATCGCTTTCTCTGGAGCAAGTGCGGGAGATGTCATCGAAGATCAAGGTGCAGATGCACCAGAAAGTGGCGTTTTCGTTCGCGTGTTTTGGATTCACCCTCATCGGCATCCCGCTCGGCATCCGAGTGCAACGGCGTGAGACGAACATCGGCTTCGCCATCGCCATCGTGCTGGTGCTGGTCTATTACAGCTTCATCCTGCTGGGACTTTCGTTGGCCAAACAACCCCAGTGGTCGCCACACCTGTTGTTGTGGCTGCCGAACCTGATCTTCCAAGGCGTGGGCGGCGTGCTGTTGTGGCGCGCGAACAAAGGACTTTGAATATGAATCGTGTCATTCGAGTTGGTTCAATTGCAGTAAGTCTTCTGCTCGCTCTTTGTTTTGAATCTTTTTCGCAACCTTTGCCTATCACTTATCAGGGGCGACTGGATCAGGGCAGCAACGCGGTGAGTGGAATCTATGACTTCCGGTTTGGGGTATTCGATCAAAGTGTAAATGGCGTGGTTCTTGGGGCTCGGATCACGAACAACACTGTTCTCGTCCAGAACGGTTTGTTCACGACTCTGATGAACCTCGACACGAATTTATTTAACGCGAACGATCGCTGGTTGGAAATCGCCGTTCGCAGCAACGGACCCGGATCATTCGTCGTGCTGAGTCCCCGGCAAAAGTTCACGGCTTCGGCTTATGCTGCTTATGCCTACAATGCCGGAAGATTCAGTGGCGTCCTCAACGGCTCACAAATTGCACCCGGAACGGTCAGTAACACGCACATCTCGGCGGGCGCAATTGGTCTGGCTCAATTGGCTTCGGGTACAACGGCGGCAATTTTATCCAACGCACCCTCGTTGACCACGACCAACGCTGGTATTGATCCTTATCGTGGAATCATTATCTCAAACGGCATCGTCCGGCTTCCGGCTTACAACACTTACACAAACGGTGGCCATGAGATAGTTGTTGGTGAAGAGCCGGGATTGCATTTCTACCGGCGAGAAGGCAACAACCAGTCTGTAGCCTCCATCATTGCTTGGGATGACCATGCGATTGACCCTTACACACCGGAGCTAATCATCCGCAGCTTGGGAACAATGGCGTTCGTTCAAGGGATAGATGGCAGACCGGGAGCAAACATTCATTTGGGTCGTAACGGTTACGGATCAGGAATGGCGAATATGGCTTACGCTGGATGGGGCGCACAGGACGGAATCGTTTCTCAACCAGGATGGAGTCACTCGCAGTTGTTTGGCTGGCGTGCCGTTACAGCAAACGGTGCTTATGCGCAACCTTCCATCATGGGTTTCAACTTGAGCAGTAATTACGCAGTCGGTGGATGGTCGTGGGGTGGGCTGAAGTTCTACACGGTTCCGCCGGAATGGCTGGGAGGAAGTTATGCCTCGCAACCGGGCATTGCCGTGATGGAGATGGGGACGAATCATCTGACGGTCTTCGGAAACCTGACGAACAGTGGCGTGCTGTTTGCGCCAACAATTTTCGCGACGAACACAATCAGGGCGCGCACCACACTCAGTGTAGGCGAGTCAGCAAATAACACTGGGCAGATATGGGGAATAGACAACTCAGCGGGGATTTTTCACTCACTTAGATTGGGGGGCGATATCAACACTTCATTGCGAACCTCTGGCACACAGAAAATCGGCGGCATAGTCCTCGCACCCCGGATAGCGGGAAATCCGAACATCACAATGATGCTTGGGAATACTGGAGACGCTTTGTCCCCTGTTGTGAGCATTGGCGGAGGCACGGGAGCAAATGCACCTTCATCGCAGGTTTCCATTTATGCCGGGAATAATCCAACCGTGAACAGCGCCGGGAATGAAGTCGTCCGCATGACTTCTGACCGAATGGACGTGCTTCAAAACCTCTACGTGTCTGGCAATGCCGGATTGACCACGACGGTTGACGTTCTAGTCGTTGGCGGGAAGACGAATCGCCTCACGTACACCAAGGGAATCCTGACGGGCAAGACGGAGTTGTAAGCCGCACGAGCGCGTATCTCAGTTTTGGAAGCAGCGGGTTACTCTCATTATATCATGCCCGTGAGCCTGAATGCACAGTCAGTAATTAATCGTGAGGATACAGGTGGAACATAAAAGCTCTTCTCCAAACTCACGTTTCCTCACGGCCCGGTGGCGCGCAGCCAGACGCGTACGGTGATGAATTGATTCGCGCCGTTCGGCCACGGAGCGACGACGCGCGCTTTGACGGTTTCCGTGAGGCTGTTCCCATCGTCCGTGGCGGAAATCTCCTGCACATGGTTCGTCCCGCTGTGCCACACGATCAAATCATTCGACACCACGGCTTGATAGCTCACGTCCGTGGGTTCGAGCCGACGCTTGTAGGTGAATGTGATGTGAGTGCCGTTGGTGTTGGATTCGATGGCGGTGACAAGCGGCGCGTTCGTCTCGGCAAGTTTCGGGTTCGCGTTTGCGGCGTATTCAACAAAGTTTTTGCGCGTGTCTCCATCAAAGTCCACCTCCTCGCCGCTCACGTTGGGCAGCGTCAATTCTTCCAGCGTGAAGTTCGCGATGTTCCACATGCCGTAGGGCGAATCGTGGATCGTGATGATCGCAGGACTGCTACCGATGGCGTAGGCGATGTTCGAGATGATGGTGAGTGTGAATGTCTCGTCGCCCTCAGTGCGATGATCGAGGAACGGCGTAAGTGAATACGTGAGGCTCTCGATTCCCGCAGGGAACGTGACCGAATTGGTGATCGGGATGTGTGGGAAATCCGCGCCGTTGCTCGCCGTGCCGCTGATGGCAAGCATAACGGTAAGATTAAAATTCGTGTCGCCGACGCGCGTGAACTGAAATTCTCCGGTGTTTGTTCCGAGTTCAGCCGCGTCACCATCTGTAGCGAATGCGTTGACCTGCGTGGGTTCGGTCACGGTCACACTCAGATCGAAGTAGGTCTTCACCTGACTGTCGTTTGCGATGAGTCGGAAAACATATTGTCCCGGTTGATCGAACCAGAGCGTGTTGTTGGTGCTGCTGGCGTTCGTGATGGTCACAGTCGCCGGGCCGCTGAACTGCGTCCACAGATTGCTGACCACTCCCGGCGGAGCGGGCCGCGCGTCGTCGGTGACATCGCCGGGAAGTGTGACCACGGTAAAGATCGGGCAGGTGAAATTCGTCGGCACCGTGACGACCGCGCCGAAATTCGTCGCCACCATTCCGCCAACCTCGGCTGCTTGCAGCGCGCGTGGAAACACAATCACGTCGTCCACCCATCCGCGCCACGTATTCGTCACGTCCGCCGCGCCTTTGCCGACGATGAACTGCGGACAATTAAATGCGACGCCTTCCAGTCCGACCCATTGATTGCCCGGTTGATCCGGCGCGCCATTGATGAACAGCGAGGGCGCGAGGCCGTTGCTCCAAGACAACGCGATGTGTTGCCAGTTATTCGTGGTGGAGTTGCTCGCGCTGACATGCCACGCCTCCGAACGCGTCGTGACAAACGAGGCTTCGATCACATTCGTGGCCGAACCAAAGCTGCTGGACGGGCGCGAATTCAAGGTCCATGTGGCGTTCGTCTCAGCAGAATTCGCGGTGAACAATCCCATCGCCGGATTTGTGGCGGCGGGTTTGACCCAGAATGAAAGTGAGAATTCCTTCCGGCCGTTCAACAGCGCGGAATCCACCGTCTCGCGGATGAAGTTGTTTGTTCCGGTGAGGTTGATCGCGCCACCGGAGATGCCGTTGGTGACGCGGTTGGCCGTGCCGGAGATCGTGCCGTGATGCGCGTTGCCGGAAGAATCAAGGACGCTTGTTCCAGCCGCTTCATCCATTTTCCAGCGCAACAGATTCGTCGAGAGCCATCCGGTTGTGTCCACCATCACCGTCACGTCCGCGTAACTGCTCAACACTCCGTCGTCCGCGATCAGGCGCAGGACGTACACGCCGCCATTGGTGAAACTCACGGTATTGGTGAAGACGATGGTGTTCGTGGTCTCGTTAGTGTTGCCGTAATAAGATGTTTGCGCGCCGCCCACGTTTGTCCAAGTCAGCAGCGTCGGCGGATTCGTCACTCCGTTAGCGACGACTTCCGCTTCGAGGATCATGTTCGCGTTCGTGCCGAGCAGATAAACGCGGTCGGAAGTCGGACTGGTGAATCTTACAATCGGCGTCTGGTTTGTGCCCGCGTCGGTGATGTTCACAAGCACATTGCTCGGCGAGAGAATCGTGTAGGCAGGATCAGGCACGAACGCGGCGGTGACGGTTTCGAGGGATTCCGCCACAAGCTCATTCGTGGGCGAGAGTTTAAGTTCCACAGCGATCACGCCGCTGGCGAAAAAGATGTTCGTCGCGAACGCCGGATAATCCACGCCGTACGTCGCCGTGCCGCCGATGCTCAGACGCGCGGTGAATTCGTGATCGGGATTGCCGCCGCGTAACACCGTGATGATGCCGGGAGCTTTCTGGCCTTCGACGAGATTCGTCGCGCTCGCCACGATCGTGAGCAGGGGTTCGTCATCTTGGATCGTGACCGTGCCCGCGACCGGAACACCGAGGGTGTAGGCGGCGTTGGGTTGCAACGTGAGCGTGAGCAACTCCGAGCCTTCCACGAGCGGATCGTCCAGCGGCGTGACAGGCAGTGTGGCGGTGAGAACCCCAGATGGGATGACGAACGAGTTTGAAATCGTGGTGTAATCCAATCCATTGCTCGCGTTGCCGGTGATCGTGTAGAAAACCTGGAGCGATGTATTTGTCGTTCCGAAGCGCGTGAACGTAAATTCGCCACGATCCTTGTCGCCCGGTTCGGTGGCGATGAAATCACTCGCATCCAGCCACACCCGTTCGTCGTTATCCTGAATCGTCACCGTGGCCGACGACGGAAACGCGACGCGATACGTCTCGCCCGCCGTCAACGTCACGATGACTTTTTCCTCGCCCTCGATGTCCGTGTCGTTGACCGCCGCGACAAACAGCGTGGTGGAACTTTGGCCGATGGGAATCGTCACCGAGTTCGTCAACGCGGTGTAATCCGCGCCACTGGTCGCCACACCGCTGATGAGGATTGGAAACGTCAGCGCGCCAGTCGTTGAACCCGTGCGCGTGAAAACAAATGCGCCATTGCTGCCGCCCTCCACTGCGTTGGGCTGGTTCGTCGAAGTCACCATCACGTCCGGCAAAGTGTCCGGATCGTTGTCGGTGATCGTGACGGTGGCGACGTTGGGCGTGACGATTCTCGCACCCGGTGCTGTGAGCAAAGTGATCTTCACCGTCTCAGCAGGTTCAACGGTGAGGTCGTTGACCGGTGCGATGGGTAGATCAACGAAAAGTTCACCGGCGGGAATCGTCGCGCTCACGCCAAGGCTGGCGTAATCCGTCGGCGCGCTTGCGGTGCCGGTGATTTCGTAGTTCACGAGCAGTGCCGCGTTGGTAGCCCCGCTGCGCGTGATGCGGAAGTTTCCCACCGTGCCGGTCTCTGTGGCGTTGGTCGCGGTGGCGGTCACGTTCACGGATGATGAATCATCGTTGATGATCGTGTAGGTGTGGATTTTGATTCCATCCAGCGTTCCGCCGATGGGATTGAACAGCGCGATGCGGATGGTTTCGTTCGCTTCGTTCGTTGTGTCGTTGATGATGGTCACTGGGAGCGAGATCGAGCGTTGGCCCGGATCAATGGTCAATGGCGACGACGGTAATGTATAATCCGCAGGTGACGCCGTGCCGCCGATGACAATGTAATCAACCGTGACCGGCGAGGTGGAAGTGCTGCTCAACGAGACGCAGATGCCGGGCGAGCGGTTCTCCGGCGCGCTCGACGTGCTGAAACAGAATCCCACTGCGGGAACATTGTTCTGGTCATCATCCTCGATCACCACTTCAGCCGAACCGGGCGACGTGATGTTGTAATTCGTGGACGGCAGGATCGTGACGATGACAAATTCATTCGTCTCTTCCTTGTGCAAGTCATCAAACACGATCAGATCAAACGTCACAGAGCTTTGACCGTCGGGAATGACGAGGGGATTCTCCAGCGGAAGATAATCGGACCCGCTGAAGGCGTTGCCGTTGATGGCGAGATTCACCGTGAGATCGCCATTGATCACAGAGCCGCGCGAGATTTCAAATGTTCCGGTCTCGATCCCCGGCTCGCTCGCCGTGTCATCCGTCGCTTCCACGCTCACGGAAGCCAGCTCGTCGTCGCGGATGAAGATGCGCGCCGAGGCGGGTCTGCCGACGCTGTAAGCCACGTTGGTGAGGAGCGTGACGATGACGGATTCATCGCCTTCGAGCAACGCGTCATTGACCGGCGCGAGCGTGAAATCCGCCGAGGCTGCGCCCGGTGGAATCGTGACCGACCCGGAGAGCGGCGCGTAATCATTGCTACTCGTCGCCGTGCCGCTCGTCGAATAGAACACCGCAAGCGCAGCAGAAAAATCACCCTCGCGTTTCGCGGTGAACACCCCTGCCCCGCCTGATTCCGACGCGCCCGATCCTGTGGGAAACAACGTCACCGTCGTGACGTCGTCGTCCAAGATGCTGAGTTGCGCGGTGGAGTTACCGATGGCGTATGCGGCATTGGCGGTGAGCGTGACGCTGACGGTTTCATCCGGTTCAACCAGTTTGTCATCGAGCATTTTGAATTGAACCAACGTGGTCGCTGCGCCTGCGGGAATGATCGCCACACCCGCGAGCGATGCGTAATCCGTCCCCCCAACAGCGGTGCCCGCCACGGAATAAAACACCGTGAGCGGATTCAGTGTGTTGCCCGCGCGCGACAGCAGAAACGTCCCGCGATCCATTCCGTTTTCTGGAATCGTCGGCGTGACCGTGGCGATGGACACCGTCGGTTGACCCGCGAAATCGTCATCCAGAATCTTGACCGCCGCCGCGCCGGACAACGCGATGATGTAAGCCGGATCGTCCACGACGTAGAGCGTGGCGACTTCATCCACCTCGGTGACTGCGTCCGCAACAGCAGTGAACGTGAACGTCAAACTCTGCGTGCCAGCGGGAATGGTGAGAAGGTTCGTGCCAGCCACAAGCCCCGACGGAGCGAGAGTGAAGTCGCCAGGAATTAAAGCTGCGTCATCCGTGCCGGAGAGAAATAGATTTACGACGAGGTCGTCGTTCGTCGAACCGGTGCGGGTGATCTTGTAATAAGTGACGCCGCCGGTTTCAGGGATGGAGTTTGTGCCAGCCTCCACGCGCACCGTCGGTCGTGCGGTGGCGAGGAAATCCAGATGCGTGTTGTTCGTGTTGTTGACCGGATTCAACCAAGTGATGTTCGTGAACGTGTAGCCGTGCTTCGTCGCTTGCAACTCAATGTCTCCAGCCAATCCCGTGATGACAAACGCGCCGTCGCTGTCCGTGTAACAAGAGATCGTCTTCGGCTGATTCGTCGTGACCTCGGAAACCCACACGCCTTCGATGGGTTCGTTGTTCGCATCGCGGACGACGCCCGTGGCACGGTATCCCGAAGCCGCGCCGACGGTGACGACCACGTTTGCACTCGCGATGCCGCCACGCATGTCGCTCACCACGCAACGCACGACGTGTTCGCCCGGTTGCGACCAACTCTTGAACGTCCACGGCAGATTGTTGGTTGAAAAAGTTCTGTCATCAAACGTCCACGCATACGCCAGCGCGTCACCGTCCAGATCGGTTGCGTTCGCTCGAAGATGCACCAGCGCGCCGGGCGCGGCATTCGTCACGTCCACTTCCACATCAAACCACGGCGACCAGTTCGCCGTGGGATTTCCAGTTGAGACGCGCACATCCATCCACACATCCGTGCCCGCCATGCCGCGCGCGATGGGTGTGATGTGAACACCCGCCGCCATGTCGGAAAATGTGCGTCCGATCACGAGCGGCGAGTCGTTCAGCGTGGTGGTGTCCGGGTTCGCATCAATCAGATGAGTGCCGCCCGCGCTGCCTTCCCACGGCGACCAGTTGAGTTGCACGCCGTTTTGCAGAAACAGATTCGTTGCAGAAAAACTCTGACGAAACTCGATCCAATAATCGCGCTCAAAATCTTTCACCACCTTGGCTGCATAAAAACGACCGTCGAGTCGCATCGGAACGTCGTACGGAAAAATGCGACACACACCGCCATTGGTCAGCGTCTGGACGGCGGTGTCGGGAATCCAATCGAGAATGTTTTTGTGCATCGCATTGAACTGGCTGTTGCCGCCCGCCGCCGGCCCCATCGTGTCAAAGACGTTTCCGTATTCGCGATTCGTCCCCGTGCCGATGGAGCTGATGTTGGTGGTGTTCCAAAAGTTCGCGTGCCAGAGGCCGTAATTGTGGCCGAGTTCGTGATCGGTCACGCCCGCGCCGGTGCTTTGCAGCCAAGTGCCCTTGCCATGCACCGCGCCCAGTCCGCCGAAATCATAATCCGGCACGGACGTGAACGTGGCGATGTCCAACTCATAGTTGCCCGTCTCAAATCCCGCGTTGCGTGCAACGTTGCGCGCCGCAGTCATCAACGCGCCGGGTCCGGCGGTGCTGTACCACGCCTTCGTCTCCGGCAACGTCATCAACGGCGTCACCGTCGGTGAGATCGAAGTCCCGCCGTAGGAACCCGTCGTGTAAAAATTATTCACGCGATCCATCACGTCATACGCGCTCGCCTCGGAGATTGGCTCAGTGAGGTCGTCGGGGAAATTCAAACGCATGTAGAGAAGATTTTTTCTGCCATGCGTCCACGCGTTGTTATTGGCGGTGGCCAGCGAACCATTGCCGCCATTGCTCCCGCCACTGGCCGCGAGCAGCAATCGCTTGTTCACCAGATGAGCATGGGCCGGCTCGCAAAAGTATTTTACCTCGCCCCCCACATCCGCCGCCACCTGTGTCGGCTGTTGGTCGGACGGCTTGGCGGACACGCCACAGATGACATCCGTCGGCACACCGCGTTCCAGTTCGAGCGCGGCGGCTTCCTTCAAGCTCAACATGCGGATGGCGTCCGCGCTTACGGCCATTTTTCCGCCTAGCGATATTCCATGAAGCGGTATCTGCGTCTGCGAAACCTGCCCGCGTCGTTTGCCATACACGAACGCCTTGAATTGCTTCCCGTCCACAGTCGCCTCGCGAATCACCTTTGTCTGTCCTCGATCAAAATCCGTCCCCACTGCCACAGTCAGATCGCCGCGACCATCCACCCACGACTCAAAATGCCGCGTGATGCGAGACGGCAAAGTCGCGCGCCATTCGTAGGGAACGGCCAGCTTGATCGCGCGTTCGGGATCGTTCTCGATGAGTTCCAACATCAGCTCACGCCGCTTCCAAGCGAGTGCTTCGCCGCGCGCAAGGTCCGAAGAAGAATTGCCGGAAAGAAATTGCTTCGCCCAATCCGAAAAGTCGGCGACAGCATCGCGAGGCGTTTCTGCGACGGCGCGCGGGACAATGACGGGCTTTCGCTCTGTGGACGCGAGGGGATTGATCTGGCCTAGCTTTGACGAACTGGCGGGTGATATTTGCGCTTCTGAATTTGCGACACCTGCCAAAACACGACGCGCATGGGAACGCGACCGATGAACAATAAGGATCGTCAGGCCGCAGGCCAATGCGACCACCACAATTAAGCTGAGACGTTTCATAATATCCTTTCAGACAGGGTGGAATCTGGATTGATTAGGCATCAGCCGTTTCACGCCGTCAACAATTGAAACGCCCATTTTGGTTTGACTGAATCCTTTTTGCGAATTGCCACTGCCTGACTTTTTCATATCCTTCCCCTCCGCTTCGGCGGAACGATGAAACCCCAAGTTGAAATCTACGACACGACCTTGCGCGACGGTGCGCAGGGCGAAGGCATCAATTTCTCAGCCGTGGACAAGCTCCGCATTGCTGAGAAGCTCGATTCTTTCGGGGTTCATTATATTGAAGGCGGCTGGCCGGGCAGCAATCCCAAGGACATGGAGTTCTTCAAGCAAGCCGCCAAACGCAAATGGAAGAACGCGCAAATCGCGGCGTTCAGCATGACACGTCGCAAAGGAATGGCGGTGGAGAATGACGAGTTGATGCGCCTAATCCTCGAAGCGAAGACACCTGTCGTGACCATCGTGGGCAAGACGTGGTTGTTGCACGTCACCGAAGTGTTGCGCGCCAAGCCGGATGAAAATCTCGGCATGATCGGCGACACGATCCGCTATCTCAAAGATCACGGCAAAAAAGTCATCTACGACGCGGAACACGCGTTCGATGGTTATACTGAAGAGCCTGAATACGCCCTCGCCACCTGGCAGGCGGCGGAAAAGGCAGGCGCGGATTGCATCGTGTTGTGTGACACGAATGGTGGGCGGTTGCCGAGTGAGATCGCGAAGATCACGGCCTTCGCCAAATCTAAGTTGAATTGCAAAATTGGCATCCATACGCACAACGATTGCGGGTTTGCTGTCGCTAATGCCATCGCGGCGGTGGATGCGGGCGCGATGCAGGTGCAAGGCACGATCAATGGCTACGGCGAGCGTACTGGGAATTGCAATCTTATCAGCGTCATCCCGACGTTGGAGTTGAAGATGGGCCTGCGCTGCGTGCCGGCGAAGTCGTTGCCCAAGCTCAAGGAACTTTCCGAGTTCGTGAACGAAGTGGCGAATATGCGTCACGACGTCCGCGCGCCGTGGGTTGGGCAGACGGCGTTTGCGCACAAAGGCGGGATGCACGTTCACGCGATTGACCGAGTGGGCCGCAGTTACGAACACATCAAGCCGGAATTGGTCGGCAACTTCCGACGCGTGCTGGTGAGCGACATGTCGGGGCGCACGAACATTTTGATGAAGGCGAAGGAGCTTGGGTTCAAGCTCACGCCCGACGCGCCGGAGACGCGGGAGATTACGTCGCGCGTGAAGGAGCTTGAATCGCAAGGTTACGAGTACGAAGCGGCGGAGGCGTCGCTCGCGCTGCTCATGCGTGGCATCATGGATCACAACCCCGAGTTGCTGTTCACGGTGGACACGTATCATGTCTCAATGCGTCGTGACAAAAAAGAATCCATCTGCGAGGCGACCGTTCAGGTTCGCGTCGGAAAAGAAGTCGCGCACACGGTTGCTGAGGGCGACGGCCCGGTGAACGCGCTCGATGCCGCACTGCGCCGCGCGCTGGTGAAGTTTTTCCCGAAGCTCAAGGCGATTGAACTCACGGACTACAAAGTCCGCATCATCAACGGCACGACTGGCACCGCCGCCAAGACGCGCGTGCTCATCACGTCCAGCGATGGCAAACGCGAGTGGGGCACGGTCGGCGTGAGCGAGAACATCATCGAAGCCAGCTTGCAAGCGCTGGTGGACTCGATGGAATACGCGTTGTTGAAGAAATAATTTTAACAACGGATAGACACAGATGGACACGGATGACAGACCAACCGGGGAACGAATCGTTCTTAAATACGACGAAATGTTGCGGCAAGTCGCCAGTCAAATTGAACATTCGAGCCTTAAGCATGATATTGGACCGATTTTCATCGGTGGACATCAATGTTCATCATTGAATGCAATCGGAATGTGTCTTAAATCCGCAGGTGCAGACCCCATACGCGCCTGTTTTCAAGCAGCTCAACATCGTTACAACGACCATCTCGATATTTTATTGGTGAAGCAAGCGTGGAGGTATTTGGTTTTGGCAAGTTGGCTGTTCTTGATCAATGGACGACCGGAATTAAAACTGTTTTTCATCATAGTTGTTGTTTTTTGGACCGCCGCAGACCAAGCAGTCGGTCCATCGCGTCCGGCTATTGCGGCTTTGAAAGATGTTATGGAGAAATGCGCTTTTGAATTGCAGCGCTTAGATACGAAGTGGAACCCGTTTGATGGCCAAAACTGGTTCTATCGCCGAAGACTCAGGAAAATTGGATGGGTTCTCAAAGGAATTGAAGAGTCACACGCCTTGCCCAATAAGAAATAAATTGAATTTGCATGACTGAAATTCCCAAAGCTTACGAACCGCAGTCCGTTGAGGACAAATGGTATGACTTCTGGCTGAAGCAAGGTTGCTTCACCGCCGATCCCGCGCGCGTGACCGTCAAGCGCCCGGCGTATTCCATCGTCATTCCGCCGCCGAACGTCACGGGCATGTTGCACATGGGGCATGTGCTCAACAACACCATCCAGGACATCCTCAGTCGCAAAGCTCGCATGGACGGCAAGGAAGTTCTCTGGCTGCCGGGCACGGATCACGCCGGCATCGCCACGCAGGTACAGGTGGAGAAACAGATCAAGAAAGAGGAACACAAATCCAAATACGATCTCGGTCGCGAGGAATTTCTCAAACGCGTCTGGACATGGAAGGAGAAACACGGCGGCATCATCATCAATCAGCTCAAGAAGCTCGGTTGCTCGTGCGATTGGACGCGCGAACGCTTCACGATGGACCCGGAGTATTCGTTGTGCGTGCAGAAAGTGTTTGTTGATCTGTATCGCAAGGGACTCATCTATCGCGGCAAACGCATGGTGAACTGGTGTCCCGCGTCGCTCACGGCGTTGTCGGATGAAGAAGTGGAGATGGAATCGCAGAAAGGTTTCCTCTACTACTTCAAAGTCGAAGTGGCTGAAGTGCCCGGAACTTTCCTGACCATTGCGACCACGCGACCGGAAACAATCCCCGGCGACACAGCCATCGCCGTGAATCCGCGTGATCCGCGTTACGCGCAATTCATCGGCCAGCACGCAATACGTCCCCTGCCCTGCGAGATTCCCGCCGAGAAAAAGCTCATCCCCATCATCGGCGACGATCATGTGGATTTCGAATTCGGCACTGGCGTGTTGAAAGTCACGCCCGCGCATGACAAGGCCGACTTCGAGATTTTCCAGCGCATCCAGGCGCGCGGCATGTTGGACGGCGTGGGCGAACTCGCGACCATGACCGCCATCGAAGTGATTGACGAGCGCGGCAACATGACTGATGCGGCGGGTGCGGATTTGCGCGGGCTGGATCGCTTCAAAGCGCGCAAGGTGGCGGTGGAAAAACTCCGCGAGCTGGGCGTGCTCGACAAGGAAGAGCCTTACGAAAACAAAGTCGGCTTCAGTCAACGCGCCCGCGTGCCCATCGAGCCGCGCTTGAGCGAGCAATGGTTCTTGAAGTATCCGAGCGTGGAGATTTCCAAGGCGTGCGTGGAGCAAGATGCGTCGGTGGGGCGAGCGTCCTCGCGATCCGAATCTCCCACTGCTACCGGCGGCTCGTCGGTAGCCTCGCCCCACCAGAAGATGAAGTTTTATCCTGATCGCTGGGCCAAGGTCTATGACCACTGGCTCGCGAACATTCAGGACTGGTGCATCAGCCGCCAGCTTTGGTGGGGACATCGCATCCCGGTTTGGTCTCTCAAGTTCACTGCTGCGGAATACGCCGCATTGCCCGAAACAGTTCAGAACATTATCGAACTCATCTGCCGTCAGGCGAACACCACTCCGCCCGGAGGGAAGTTTCTCACGGAGGTTTCACCCGAAGCCGTGGATGCCGCAAAGCATGAGACTTACGATCACGCTCCGACAGAGTCGCTGCTCTGGAGCGCAGGCGAATCTGAGGACTCTGCCATCTTCTTCCATCTTAAGCGGCATCAGGGAAACAAGTTTGAACTCGCCGCCGCGACCTCGTCCGCAGAGAGCGGAAAAGAAATCGAGCCGCTCGGTTTCACGCAAGATACCGACGTGCTGGACACCTGGTTCAGTTCGTGGCTGTGGCCATTCGCGACGATGGGTTGGCCGGAACAGACGAACACGTTGAAGAAGTTTTATCCCACCACCGATCTCGTCACCGGGCCGGACATCATCTTCTTCTGGGTCGCGCGCATGATCATGGCGGGCTACGAATTCATGGGTGACGCGAAGTTCGCGCTGCCGGATGCGATGCCGTTCAAGAATGTTTATTTCACCGGCATCATCCGCGACAAGCAGGGCCGCAAGATGTCGAAGACTCTCGGCAACTCGCCCGACCCGCTGGAACTCATCGCGAAGTACGGCGCGGATGCGTTGCGCTTCGGCACGATGCGCAGTGCGCCGCTGGGTCAGGACGTGTTGTTCGACGAGAAGGATGTGGAGCTTGGTCGCAACTTCTGCAACAAACTGTGGAACGCGTGTCGCTTCCGCCAGATGCAAGGCGGCGAAGTGCAGGGCGAGATTGATGCGAACAAACTCAGCACGGACGACAAATGGATTCTGCTCAAGCTCAATGAAGCGATCCGCGAGATCACCGATGCGTTGAACACTTACAACTTCAGCGTGGCGGCGCAGGCGTTGTATCGCTT
>JANNAO010000039.1:0-10465 GCA_031384405.1 Verrucomicrobiota bacterium
GTTGCCCTGATTGTAAGAAGCAGAATATCCACGAAGCGATTGGGTATGTTTGCGACGCCGATAAGCAGATGACCATCGAGGCGCGTAACATTCGCTCTGTGAAATGCAAGCAATGCGCTGCACCTGTGAATCAGATTTACATGCCCCAGAAAGTTGACTTGACGGCTTGGGGGGCGACATTAAAAACAGAAGCCGAAGTCACAGGGCAATAGCCCGGCAAGAAACCGAGTGTCCGTAATAACCCGAACAAAAAACACTTTCAAAGAATTAAAATTTCTGAGCAAATCATCCCGTAACCCCAAATAAGAAGTTATGAAAACCCAAACAAACAAAATAGTAACCCTGCTAGCCAGTGCCGCAGTTCTGATCTGTGGCAGTGCCAGAGCGCAATTGTACTCTGACGCATTCACCACAGACTCATCCGCAAACTGGACCATCCGCGCCGCGTCCGTGACGTTCGTGGACGACTACACCGCGCAGTTCGCGTTCAACTATTCCACGAACAAGTTTGTTCGCAATGGCGTGACCAACAACATCCCCCTCGCGCCCAACAGCACGATCGGCGTGGCCACAAACGGACTCAAGGTGAGCGTCAACAAAAACGACGCCACACCCGACGCGTCTGGCGTCAATCTCTATCCGAATGGACAGACCTTCTCGAACGACTTCGCCCTCAAATTCGACATGTGGGTCAATTACAACGGTGGTGAATTTGGCGGCACAGGCTCGACCGAGTTCAGCATCTGGGGCGTCAACATGTCCGGCAACAACACCAACTGGGCTGCTGGCGGCGCGGTTGAATTGGGTGATGGCGTCTGGTACGGCGTCACGGGTGAAGGCGGCGCAGCGCGCGATTGGCGTTCGTATGTCGGCGATGCTGTGTTCCCTGGATTGCCGTTGGAACTTCAAGGTGTCTCTGGTGGATTCTTTGATCGTGATTTCGACACGATTGTTGAACAGGAAGTGTTCACTGAACCAGATTCTGCACCGTTGCGCTTGATGTTCCCCCGTCCGACTTATGAAACGGCTGGCGTGCCCGGCAAGCAATGGATTCAAGTCGAAGTCCGCCAACGCACCAACAATGTCGCAGGCAACTGGGTCCATGAAGTCACCTGGCTGATGAACGGCCAGATCATTGCCACCAACACCTTTGATGCGTTCCTCCAAACCAACGGCAACGTCATGCTAGGCGCGATGGATCCGTTCAACTCTATCGCCTCGCCGGCGGCGGACAATTTCGTGATCTTCGACAACATCCGCGTCGTGGACCTCAGCGGCGTTGCAGCTCCTGAAACCCTCACCATCGTTGCCACCGATTCAACCGCCGCAGAGCCATCCGGTAATGACGGACAAATGGTCATCACCCGCACGGGCAGCACGGCCAGCGCGCTGACTGTTCCAATCAATGTTTCCTCATTCGCGGGCGCAGCGACACGGGGATCAGACTTCACCATCCGCACGAACGGAGTCATTACCACAACCAATGTCGTTGTTATCCCTGCCGGTTCGAGCAGCGTGACGTTGGACGTTGTGGTCATCAATGACACGATTGGCGAAGCACCGGAGAAAGCCATCGTGACGCTCGTCGGAAACCCCAACTTCTACGATCTGGGTTATTCCAATTACGCCGTCGTGGATATCGCGGATGATAATGATCTACCGACGACCACGGTCACAGCATTTCGTCGCGCCGCGTTTGAAGGCAATACCAACAGTTATGGTTTGTTCCGTGTTGAATTCTCCAGTGCGTACACCTTGGGGGATTTGACCGTCTACTACACGTTGACAGGCACGGCTGCAAACGGAACGCATTACACCACTACAAACACAGCATCGGTCACGATGGTGGCAGGTTTGACAAACGGCTTCGTTCCCATCTTGGCGGTTCAAAACGCAGACTCGGTCAGCAACCGTTCGGTTGTCCTGACCTTGGCTCCGGGTGCGAATTACCTCCTGAGCACGAATGCAACACTGACCAATGCGACCGTCACGATCTTCAACGATGATCTCCCGACGCCGGTTGCCACTGCGTTCTCGGACGACTTCGATGTGGATAGTTCTGCTAGTTGGAACGTCAACTTCGGCACAGCTCCAACCCGTGACCGCGCGACATTCGCCTATGATTACAGCGTGGACGGCATTCCCTCCGCACCGCATAGCGTTGGCGGCACAACGAAAGCCCTCAAGATGGAAGCGAATGTCAGCACGCTGGGAACCCCGCTGTTCAGCGGTTTGAGTGCGTCTCCTATTGGCACAAGTTTCACCGGAGACTTCCGCCTACGCTTTGATTACTGGGGTAACTTTGAGAAGCCCCCGGGCACCGGTACGGGAACAACACAGTGGGGTACTTATGGCATCACTCGTGGCGGGACGTTTGCCCAGTGGTTTGGTTCAGGCTCGGCTGCTTCAAAGGACTCCATCTATTTCGCTGTCACAGTGGATGGCGGCTCCTCATCTGACTACCGCGCATACACAAATGGCGGCACTGTGCTACCCGTCTCATTCCTAGCGGCGAATGCAGCAGATGACGCGGCGAGCTATTACAGCGTGTTTGGAAGACTTGAAGCACCCGCCGCCCAGTTGTCCGTGCCGGTGTGGGGTGCTGCCCAGACTGGCATTACCCGTGTTGGATCGCCTGGCTTTGTATGGCACGAAGTTGTCATCACCAAACTCGGCAGCACAATGCTCTGGCACATGGATGGTGTTCTGCTGGCTACCGTCAACGCAACAAAGCTGGGATATAATTTGTCCACGAACATCTTTGTGGGACATACAGACGGCAACGCTGGTCAGGCACTGATACCCGAAGCCTTGTTTAGCCTCTACGACAACATTGTGGTGGAAACATTGCCCGCACCCGCGATCAACATCACCAGCATCACGACTCCCGGCACGAGCCGCGTGATGACCTTCACGGGTGGAGCGAGTGACATCGCCGCTTACTATGTGCTCCAGCAGGCGTCAGTAGTCACGGGTCCTTATACGAACAACCTGACTGCCACGATCACCAACAACAGCCCCGGCGTGTTCACCGCTGTCGCCACGAACACGGCTGCGGCTCAGTTCTATCGCATCCGTCGCTAAGGCGCGGCATGGATACAGAGAGGCATCCGCGTGAGCGGATGCCTCTTTTCTTCTTAACAAGAAAGTTTTCTGTCGGGATAAGATCGGTGAGCCGGATAGGTCGAGAAACCACTTTTCAACAACCCGGCGGCTGCGGTACTTAGAAATCGAACCAAACGACAACTGATATGAGTTCAACATCCTTCCAAACCAACCGCCGCATCTTCGGAGGCTTCACTCTCATCGAACTCCTCGTCGTGATTGCCATCATCGCCATTCTTGCAGCGATGTTGTTGCCTGCGTTGAGCAAGGCCAAGATCAAGGCGCAACGCATCAGTTGTCTCAACAACGACAAGCAAATGGGCATCGGCAGCCAGATGTATTCAGACGATGACCCCAAAGGCGCATTGACTGGAGTGATCAATTATGGCGATGACGATCTCAACTGGCTTTATCCAAACTATGTTCCGAACTTGAAATCTTTCATCTGCCCGTCCACGAAAAACATCATCCCGACTACTGCCCCCATCGCGATCAATCCAGCCGATTTAGCAGATGTGTTTGGAGGAACACCCAACACCTCCGGAGTAGCGACGTACACCGAACGTTTACACGGAAACACCACTTACATCCTTGGCCTAACCGATAACGCCCCCGGGGGGCGTGAAGACAGCACTTCTCAGAGGCATAGCTACGAAGTTTCGGGATACATCAACGGTAGAACTGCGGCGGGCAATAATCCAACTGCGCCCAGAAAAACTTACCAACTGCTCGCAGGCTATAATTACAAGCTAGATAACCGTGGTGCCGGAGCCTTCTCCATCTACAATTATCTGGGACAAAAAGCCAGCCCTTCAGCCATCTGGATTATTTACGATGCTGACGATCTGGCCGGAGCGGATCGTCCGAACGGAGACTACCCCGACATAGGCGACAATCATGGAAAAGACGGAGCTAATGTTGTCTTCGGCGATGGTCATGCAGAGTGGGTGCGTCAAAACAAATACATGGAAAGCTTCTTCCGTGGCACTGACGAATATCATTCGCCGATCCTTCCTTGATGGCGTGACTATTCGGAACAACAAACACACCCACCACCCGTCGGGTTCTTGTCGGACGTTAAACTTCGTCGCTTGAGAATGGCAAACTGACTTGCACCTCCGCCTCGCCTGTAGGATTCTCACCGCTTGAAATCTATGGGACATATCAAAAAAATATCCGTGTTCGGCCTCGGCAAACTCGGCGCGTGCATGGCCGCTACTTTCGCTCAGGCGGGTTATCAAGTGCTCGGCGTGGACATCAACCCCGAGTTTGTTCGCAAGGTCAATGAAGGCATCGCGCCGGTGGACGAACCGTTGCTGCCCGAAACCATGAAGAAGGCGGGCAAGCGTCTCCGCGCCACCACTAATCCCGTCGAAGCCGTGGATACGGATATTTCCTTCTTCATCGTTCCCTCACCGAGTCTGCCGGACGGAAGTTTCTCCAACGAATTTCTCATGCGCGCCATCGCTCCCATCGCGCAGGCCGTGCGCAAGGCGAAGAAAAAAAATCACATCTTCGTCATCAGCTCCACCACTACGCCCGGCGCGTGCCGCAGCGTGATCATTCCGATGTTGGAGAAAGAGATCGGCGGCAAGTGCGGCAAGGCGTTCAGTTTTTGTTACAACCCGGAATTCATCGCGCTCGGCAACGTGGTGCGCGGTCTCATGTCGCCGGACATGGTGTTGATCGGCGAATCCGACAAGCGCGCGGGCGATCTGCTCGAAGTCATCTATCACAAATACAACACGAACAAACCGAAGATCGCGCGCATGTCCATCACGAGCGCGGAACTGACGAAGATTTCCGTCAACAGTTACATCACGGCGAAGATCAGCTTCACGAACCAACTCCGCATGATCGCCGAGAAACTGGAGGACACGAACATCCACGAGATTCTCGATGCCATCGGCGCGGACTCGCGCATCGGTCACAAATATCTGCGCGCTGGTTTGAGCTATGGCGGGCCATGTTTCCCGCGTGACAATCGTCTCGTGAGCTACGCGGCCAAACAGGTTGGCCTGAGCGCGCCGCTCGCTGAGGCGACGGATCGCGTCAATGAGATGGCCAAGGAACAACTCGCGCAACAAGCTCTCGCGTGTGTCCAGCCGGGCGATGCCGTGGTCGTGCTGGGCATGTCGTATCGTCCCGACACCTACATCGTGGAAGAATCCGCCGGACTGCACATCGCGCAATCGCTCAAGCGCAGTGGCTGCCGTGTGCTGGTGCATGATTACGCGTCCAACACCAAGAACAGCCCCGCGCTGCTGGAGTTTGAGCAGCTCGCCGATCCTGCGAAGTTGAAAAACGAGAAGCGCGTGAAGGCAGTGCTGATCTGCAATCCGTGGCCGGGCTATCGCACCGTGAAATTTCCGAAGGGCGCGAAGGTGTTTGATCCGTGGGGCGTGCTGGCGTGAGCAAGGTCTGGGTGGATGCGGTTGGAAAGTTTTGATAAGGAAGCCATGAAAGCAGGAAAGGCCGGAGCTTTCATGGTTTCCTGGATTCCTTATTCAATTGGATTTGGTGGCGGCTTCGTCGGGTTGCGATGAATTTGGACTACAAGCGTTGCAAAAATTCCTGCTCTCCCGCTACCATGACTCCATGAAACATTTGTTCGCATTGCTGACGTTGCTTCTTGTTGGGCTTGTCGCCGCTTACAGTCAAAGCACCGAAGATGAATATGTCCGCATCTACAATCTGATCCAATCCGCTGATGCTCTCAGTGCTTCTGGCAAGCCTGATCTGGCGTTGCCCAAGTATCTCGACGCGCAAACGTCGCTTCAGCGTATCCAGAAAATCAACCCGACGTGGCAGACCAAGGTCGTGAGCTTCCGCCTTCGCTATCTCGAAGACAAGATCAGCGATTTTTCCGATGCGAAATCTACCGCGATCCCTGTCGTGACGACGAAGGCAATTCCCGGAACGCCGCCGCCGGTTCAAGTTGCGACTGAAAAACCAATTCTCACTGCGCCACCCATTCCTCCGCAGTCAGAAGCCAGAGCCGCGTCGCCCTCACCCGAAGTGTTGCGACAGATCGCTTCGCTTCAGGATGACCTTCGTAAATTGCAGTCGGAGAAAACTATTTTGGAATCCAAACTTCGGGAAGCATTCGCCACGCAACCCGCTTCGGTGGATCCGCGTGAACTCTCGAAGGCGCAGGAGAAAATCCAGTCGCTGACCAAGGAGAATGAATTGCTCAAGACGAGCCTTGAGGAGGAGAAAACCAAACCCGCGAAGGTGAGCATCAAAGATTTGGAAGAAGCCCGCCGCGCTCTGGCGGATGCGAATCGCAAACTTGAGGAGCAGGCCAAGTCCCGCAATGAAACTGCAGAAGCGTTGCGCGCAGAGAATGAGTTACTCAAGAAACAACTCGCAGACACGAAATCACTCGCGCAGACCGCGACCGAGACAGCGAAGAAACTCACCGATGCCGAGGCGCGCATCGCCTCATTGGCGTCGGACGCAGAGGTGTTGAAGCTGGAGAAGGTCGCGCTCGAATCACGACTCAAGAAAGTGGCCACCGTCTCGCAGCCCGGCGTGAAATCCCAGACCGTGAGCCGTCCGGCGGATTTGGAACGCATCCGGCAGGTCGAACGTGAGCGCGATGATTTCCTCGCCCAACTCGAAGCCGCAAACAAGAAGATGATGTTCAGTCGCGGTGGAGGAGAATTGAATTCCCGTGTTGAACAACTGACGCGTGAAGTGGCGAACCTTCGCACTCGCGTGGGTGTGTTTGAAGCCAAAGCCATTCCCTACACCAAGGAAGAACTCGCGCTGTTCAGTAAGACCACAGCAAAGCCCGCGCTGGTTGCTGACGAGAAAGCACCTCGCGCCGCCAGCCGGGAAATCCCCGCCAGCACGATGGCTCTTGCGACCAAAGCGCAGAAACATTTTGAGGCGAAACAATACGACAAGGCTGAAGAAAACTATCTGGAGATATTGAAAGCGGACGACAAGAACGCCCAGACTCGCGCGAACCTCGCCGCGATTCAGATGGAATTAGGGCGGCTCGACGAAGCCGAGAAGCATCTCAAGTCCGCACTCGAAACATCGCCGGACGATGCACATGCCACGATGCTGCTGGGCTTGCTGAAATTCCGGCAGGAGAAATGGGACGAGGCGATTGACGCGCTCGGTCGCGCAGGAAAACTCGCGCCGAACAACGCTGATATTCAGGATAACCTCGGCGTCGCGCTCAGTCAGAAAGGTCTGCGCGGCCCGGCGGAGCAGGCGTTCCGCAAGGCGATGGTGTTGAATCCGAATCACGCCGGAGTGCAATCGCACCTCGCGTTGTTCTACGCGCTGGAGACGCCGCCGAACATTCCGCTCGCCCGATTCCATTATCAGCGCGCCATCGCTGCGGGAGAGCCTCGCAATCCTGACATCGAAAAATTGTTTGATAAGAAGGAAGCGGTCACGAAGTAAAACGATTGCCACTGAAGAATTGCCAAAAAGAAGCACAGAAGCCGATGACAAAGCCCGTTCACCTCCTGCTTTGTGCTTGGTTCTCCGCTGTTTTCGGTGGAGCCAAGCAACCACAATCTTCCAGAGTGCAATAGCTGTGCTTGCGGACTCCCTCTCCCCATGAACCTGCCCCGGAGCGCGGACGGTCCCCGTCCGCAGCGGATGGAAAGCGAACGGGGCGTCGGATTTACAACGGCACTTGCAAATGCTGGCGTTGCGAGCGGGGACCACTCGCGCTCCGGCGGCCAAACTTCATCGGCGGTTCAGGGGGAGGGAAGCCACATTGTCAGCCTTTTGCCGATTACCAGCTCCACTGAATACAGCGAAGAACCCCTGAGTTTCAACTGCGGAGTAATTGAAATGTCTTCACCATTTAGGTGAAGATTTCCTCCCCCTAAAAAACGCCGCTTCACTCCCATCGTGACGGGGGAATACTCACCTCAGCTATGCTTTCAGCTGCCGTTTTAAGGTTGAAGCAGCGCGGGCGGCGGTGATGGCTTCGCTGCCGACTACGCTGTCTCCCGAAGAATTGCGGCGGCAACTATTTCAACGGCTGTACGGAATACCCGCCCCGTGGTGAAACCTGCTCGGGGAAAAAATATGCTTCGCATTCTGCGCAAAATCGCTGAGAACCAGGCAGACCAGATCGGTGACGTCTCGACGCTCGCCGACCCCGGCGTGGTGGATTCGTTGGTGAAGGGGAAGCAGTAACGGAGCACGCCCCGCTCGTTACAGGGAGTGTCCCGGCGTGACGATCCGATAGAATCTCCGTTCGAACGTCCCGCGCGGCGTTTCCGCAAACTCGAACCCTCCGTTTGGCAGCGGTTGCGCCACGCCGATCCGCTCCCAATCCACCATGTTCGTTGACGCTTCGATCACATGCAGATTTCCCACCTCGGCGGAGAACCGCATCCGCACGCGCCCATTTGCCTCACGCGTCACATCCGTGAAGCGACCATTTCGCTGGCCGCCGGATTTCGCATTGCCGCCATTCAGCGCGTCAATGATCCCCTGCGCCGCTTGCGTGAGAGTCGCCGCCAGTGCCGGGTTCAGCGGCGCAACTTGGGCGCGAACCTGATGCTGGAAAGCCTGCAACTGATTGATGGCAGAGACAGAATTGCTCCGGCCAATCGAAGCCATGGCTGTGTTCAGAGTCGCGCGCAGCGATTTGGAATGGCTGACGTTCGCGTTGACCAGCGCGAGCAATCGCTCGACTGCTTGCGCTGTCGTCAGAACTGCGACCGTGACGCCGTTGGTTCTCGATGCCATGGGGTCGCTCACCACCAATAGGAGCGGATGCGTGCCGGCGGGCAGGTCGGTTATCGCGACTACGCCGCTAGCGAGTTGCCCGGCGACGCCGGACTCATGCCAGGCGAACTGCAATGGATCGCCATCGGGATCGAACGAGCGTGAACCGTCTAGGATCACTGTGGCATTGACGCCGTTCGGTGAGACGTGGATCAATCGCGTGGCACTGGCATCGGCGACGGGCGGAAGGTTCACATGCAAGCTCGCACTCTCGCTGGTCGCGACCCCGAAGCGATTGCTCACCATTGCCGAATAAAAACCCTCGCCGCTCTTTTGCGCGTTGCTCAAAGTCAGCGAAGCACTGGTTGTGGCCTGGATGTTTGTACCGTCCTTGAGCCAATGATAGGTTAGCGGCGGCGTGCCGTTGGCCGCGACCGTGAATGTGGCATTATCCCCGACGGTCACAAATTGGTTTTGCGGCTGCGTGGTGATCACAGGATCAATGACGGTCAATGTCGCCACCGCACTCGTCACGCTGCCCCACGCGTTGGTGACGATGACTGCGAAGCTCCCCTGATCCGCGTGAAGTACGTTCGTGAGAGTCAGAGTCGCAGTGTTTGCTCCCGACACCTTGCCGCCATCGGACAGCGGACTTCCGTTTTTGATCCACTGATAGCCGAAGGCAGAATCGCTGACGGCTGAGACGTTGAAGCTCGCCATTGTACCCGCGTCATTGGTGCGGCGTACTGGGTGGCGTGTGATTTCAGGAGGAATGCCGATCATGGCTCTTGCGAGATAAGCCGAAACCTTTCCGCCCGATGTGAGGAAATCGCCACCCGCATACAGGTTGTTGCCTGAAACCGTCAGTGCCCAAACAGCGTTGTTCATACCCGATCCCATCGCGCTCCAACTGCTTCCGTTCCATTTGGTGATGTAATTGGCCGCAACTCCGACGGCGGTTGTGAATCGGCCCCCCGCATACAAGTCGCTACCCGACACCGCGAGAGCAAACACTGAACCGTTAATCCCTAAGCCCAATGCACTCCAAATGTTCCCATTCCATTTGGCGATGCGGTACATTAGGGATGGCGGATAGTCGGCAGTCGCCGTGAAAGTACCTGCTATGTAAACGTCATTGCTTGACACCGCCAGTGCATACACAGCGTTGTTCATGCCCGATCCCAACGCACTCCAACTGCTTCCGTTCCATTTGGCGATTCGGTTGGCTTCATTGCCGTCCGCCGTTGTGAAACTGCCCCCAGCATACAGGTCACTACCCGACACCGCCATGGCCCATACGGTGTTGTTCATTCCCAAACCCAACGACGACCAACTACTCCCGTTCCATTTGGCAACCCGATTGGCCGCAACCCCGCCCGCCTTCGTGAAAACGCCCCCCGCATAGACGTCGCTGTCCAACACCTCAAGTGCCAACACTAAGCCGTCCATCCCCGAGCCCAATGCACTCCAACTGCTTCCGTTCCATTTGGTGATCCAGTTGGCTGCATTGCCGCCCGCTGTTGTGAAACTGCCCCCCGCATACAGGTCACTACCCGACACCGCCAGCGAATACACAGTGCCGTTCATTCCTGAACCCAAAGCCGACCAACTGCTCCCGTTCCATTTGGCAACCCGATTGGCCGCAACCCCG
>JANNAO010000296.1:0-11666 GCA_031384405.1 Verrucomicrobiota bacterium
GCCGAGGAGTACGTCCCGCGTTACGATTTCGTCTTCGTTGACCGAACCGGTTTTGAAAAGCGCCAGCCGAACAATTTCGCCGCGCTGGCGGCGAGTTTCAGCAATGACAAAGGATGAGCATGCGCAACACCGACCCCAATCCTGAAACTCGTATCGCCCTGTTCCAGCGCAAGGAAGTCCGCCGCACCATTCACAACAACGAATGGTGGTTTGCGATTGCGGACGTGGTTGCCGTCCTCACCGATTCGGTTGACCCAGGCGATTACCTCAAGAAGCTTCGCAAACGCGATCCTTCCCTCGCCGAGGCTTTCCAAGGGGGGGGACAACTTGTCCCCCCCCTTGGCCTTGGATTCGACACGCCCGGCGGACGCCAGATGCACCAGTGCTGGAACACTGAAGGCGTCTTCCGCCTAATCCAATCCATCCCCAGCCCCAAGGCCGAGCCGTTCAAACGCTGGCTCGCCAAAGTCGGCTACGAGCGGATTCAGGAAATCGAAGACCCGGAACTCGCCACCACACGCACCCGCGCCCTCTACAAGGCCAAAGGCTACTCCGACGACTGGATCGAGAAACGGATGCGCTCTATCGCCGTTCGTGACGAGTTGACGGACGAATGGAAGAAGCGCGGCGTCAAAGAACAGCGCGAATACGCCATCCTCACCGCTGAAATTTCCAAGGCCACCTTCGGCCTCACGCCCAGCCAATACGCGGAGTTCAAGCGTCTCAAGCGCGAGAATCTTCGCGATCACATGACCGACCTCGAACTCATATTCTCGATGTTGGGCGAGGCGGCGACGACGGAGATTGCACGTAATCGGGAGGCGCAAGGGTTTTCGCAAAATCGAGTGGCGGCGAATGATGGTGGCAGAGTCGCGGGCAATGCGCGGCATGAACTGGAGAAGCAGAGTGGGAGAAAAGTCGTCACGAGCGAGAATTATCTCGCGTTGACGCACTCCGCGAAGAAAGCAAAGCGGCTGAAGTCCTAAACAAATTGTATGAGCGCAGTGAACGAAACTTTGATCCGTGACGTGGTGGCCGAGGTGCTCGGTCGCATCGGCGGCGCGACGACAACCGTTACAACTTCTGCTCCGGCTGCGTCCGCGCCTGCCGCAGCAAAGAGTGACTCCTGTGGTTGCGGTACGAAGAAAGCCACTTCTGCTCCAGCGTTACGCGGCAAGTTCGGCGTGTTCGCCACGGCGGATGAAGCTTGTGCTGCGGCACAAGAAGCCTTCGTGCAACTTCAGCGCGGCGGCATGGCCGCCCGTCGCAAAATCGAAGAGATCGTCAAGGCACTGGCGGAAAAGAACGCCGAGGCTTGGGGCAAGATTGAATTTGAAGAGACGAAGATTGGTCGCTTGGATCACAAGATTGCCAAGCTCGGCCTGATCAAGCTCGTACCCGGCGTGGATTGGTTGCGACCGGACGCGCGCAGTGGTGATCATGGCATCACGCTCGAAGAATACACGCCGTTCGGTGTCGTCGGCGCGATTACGCCGAGCACGCATTCTATTCCCACGTTAAGTGGCAACATCGTCAACATCTGCGCAGCAGGCAATGCCGTGGTGTTCAACGCGCATCCGAGCGCGGCCAAGTGCGCAGCGGTGGCGGTGCGCGCGTACAACGAAGCGATCTATCGCGAGACGGGCATAGAGAACATCGCGTGCATCATCGAGAAGCCGACGCTCGATTCCTTCAACGCGCTCTGCAAAAACGACAACACCCGCCTGCTGCTCGTCACTGGTGGTCCGATGGTCGTGAAGGCGGCGATGCAAACCGGCAAGCGCGCCATCTGCGCAGGCCCGGGCAATCCTCCCGTGTTCGTGGACGACACCTGCTGCCCGACGCGCGCGGCGAAGGCGATCATTTCTGGCGCGGCGTTCGACAACAATTTGCTGTGCATCGGCGAGAAGCAGGTGTTCGTACTCGAAAGCGTTGCGGACAAGTTGATGCAACGCCTGTCCGAGAACGGCGCAGTGAAACTCAACGCCGCGCAGCTCGCGAGCCTCACCAAGGCGGCGTTCACCATCAAGGAAGGGCAGGGCGGCGGTTGCGCGCAAGCTCACACCAATAAAGATTTCATCGGCAAAGACCCGGGCTTCTTGGCACAGGCCGCCGGAATCAATCTGCCTTCTGGCACGCAGTTGCTCTTCGGTGAAACGGACGCGATGCATCCGTTTGTGCAAGAGGAGCAGATGATGCCGATGCTTCCGATCGTGCGCGTGAAGAGCGTCGAGGAAGGCATCGCGTTGTCGTTGCAATCCGAGCATAACTACAAGCACACCGCCATCATCCACTCGCACGACGTGGAAAACATCACCGCGATGGCGCGGGCGCTCGATACAACGTTGTTCGTGAAGAACGGACCGTCACCCGCCGGGCTCGGTCTTGGCGGGGAAGGCTACTTGAGTTTTAGCATCGCCACACCGACCGGCGAAGGCATCACGAACCCGCGCACATTTACACGGGTTCGCCGTTGCGTGATGGTGGATAACTTGAGGATTTATTAAGCCATGTTACTCGCCAGAGTCGAAGGCAATATCGTAGCGACGCGGAAGCATCCGAGCCTCGATGGCTGGCGACTCGTGATCTGTCAGCCCATCAGCGCGGACGGCCAGAACGAAGGTGCGCCGCAGGTGGCGATTGATTCGCACGGTGCGGGTATGCATCAGCAAGTGGTGATTTCATCGGACGGAAAAGCGGCGCGCAATGCGGTGGGTGACCAGAAGAGTCCGGTGCGCTGGCTGGTCATTGGCGTCGTGGATGAATCCGAGCCGGGGGTGAGAATATGAAAGCACCAACATCCAAGCTCCAAGCTCCAGAGAAGCACCAAGCATCAAGCTCCAATCAAGCAGCAGCGGGATGTTGTTTGGATGTTGGTGTTTGGAATTTCTCTGGAGCTTGGATGTTGGTGCTTGGAGGTTTTTCAGTATGAAACTTGGCACGGTCATTGGTCGCGTGACGTTGGCGAAGACGGTGAAGGCGCTCGAAGGCGGGCGGTTTCTCGTCGTGAGTCCGTTCAGCCGGGAGCAGTTTGAAGCCAGGCTGGATGCGCCGCGTGGCATGGGCAAAGACCCGAGCTTGGTCGTCTATGATGCCATCGGTGGCGGCGTGGGCGATGTGATTGGTTACGAGGAAGGCGCGGAAGCGGCGCAGCCGTTTGATGTGCCGACGCCAGTGGATGCGCTCAATGCGGCGCTGGTGGACGAAATGTTTTTCAATCCGTGGAAGGGATGAAGGCAGGAGATGGAAGATAGGAGTTAGCAGTTAGGAAAAAGTCCTGCGTGAAGTTGTTCTAACTTCAAGTTTCTAACTCCTAGATACTAATTTATGAAAAATGTCATCAGTTTGAAAGATTTGGAGCAGATGGTTCGCAATGGGCAGAGCTTGAACAATCTGCCGGCGGATTCGATTCTCACGCCGTCGGCGCGCGAGTTTCTGCAAGACCGCGAGATGAATCCGAACGCATCCGCTGCGGTTGCTAGTGCTACACCGACAGGGAAACCAACGCCGCCGACCAAGCCTTTGAACTCGAAGTCGTCGAAGGCGGAACTGGATGCGTTCTTCGCTTCGCCTTACGCGCACAGCCTGAAGGAACAGATTTGCGAGATGGGGCATCGCTTGTGGAAGCGCGCTTACGTGGACGGCAACGGCGGCAACATGGCCATCCGCGTCGGGGAAGACATCGCGATCTGTACGCCGACGTTGGTGAGCAAAGGTTCGCTTAAGCCCGAAGACATGTGCCTCGTGGATTTCGAGGGCAACCAACTTTGCGGCACTAAAAAGCGCACTAGTGAAATCTTGATGCACTTGCAGATGATGAAACGCCAACCGAAAGCGGTCGCGACGTGTCATTGTCATCCGCCATACGCCACGGCGTTCGCGGTCGCCGGAATTGCGCCGCCGACGTGCATGTTGCCGGAGTATGAAGTGTTTTGCTCCGTGGGCGTCGCTCCGTATCGCACGCCGGGTTCGGCGGACATGGGCAAGCTTGTGGCGGAGTTGACCGATCAATACAACACCATCCTCATGGCGAATCACGGCGTGGTGACGTGGTCGCACAACAACATCGAGGAAGCCTACTGGCGCATGGAGATCATTGAGGCGTATTGCCGCACGATTGTTGTGGCTGGACAACTCGGCAAACCGATCAATACGTTCACCGGCCCTCAGATGAAGGAACTGCTCAACATCAAGCAGAGCCTCGGCTTCGTGGATCCGCGCTTCAGCATGAAGGAGTGTGAGCTGTGCGACAGCGGCGATTGGCGTCCGGGTGCAACGTGCGCCGTGCCGACGAATGAATCTCAAGGTGTGGGCTTCGATGCAGACGCCGAGAAAGCAGTGCAGGCGATCACGGAGCAGATTTTGAAGCAGATGAAGTAGGGTGGGCAGCGCGTTTTAGTTTCTAACAAGCGAAGTTTGCCACGCAGCTTCGCCCGCTAGAAACCGAGATACGCCCTAGTTGGTGCTGCTGCGGCTGGTCTTCGACACAGCCACGCTCCGCCAGCAACTTCACGGCAACGCGCGGATGAGATTGTGGGTTTGTAAGTACTGACCGGACGCTTCCGCCTATTTCTGTATAAGGGTGCTTATTGTTTTTGTGAGAAATCTTCTTCAACAACTCGCCCGTCGGTGAATGCGCGATGCGGGTGGACAGTGCATCGCAGGAACACCGTGTTTGTATCTTGGGCATTTCCGCCCGGTGCGGAAAGCTCGTAGCTGACGTCGGTAAGGCGATAAGCACCCGTTGCAAGTCGGCCTGTCGCCGGACAGATAAGCATCTGTGGACTTGCAAGGTGATTGCTCAACGAGAGGAGGTCCTGCGGCAGTCGGCCTTCGTGCTCTGCCACCCAACGCCGGTTCGCCTCGGCAATGGCCTGCATCCCCTGCATACAACTCCGCTTGTTCTCTGGCTCAAATACAAAATGGAGCAAAGCGAAATGACCGATCCAAACCATTCCGAGTGCAATGACAAAAGTTAGCGCGGGCGTGAGCAAGCATCCGGCGATAATTTTTGTCTTGAGCGGCTTGTTTCGGAGAGCTTTCCAAAGAACCAGCCAGACGAATAGTATGGCCAAGACAAAAGCCACCACCCCAAGAACACCGAGCGCGAATTTCGCGACAAGTGCATCTAGCCAGCGAAAAGAACCGTGCATATGGATTGATCAGTAATGGTCGGCGACATTTCCCATCTATCTCGTTTCATGGGACGACACTATTCCTGGCGCAAGTTTCTGTCCAGCACGGTTGTGATTTTGAAACGAGCGTTGAGCGCTTCTCAAAATGGAATTGAACCCAGCACCTTGCCGCGTTTCAAAATAAGCGTGAAGGAGTGCGGTCAGGTGTTAGACTGGCGCATCCGAATCGTACATGATGTCTGTCGCAAAAATGTTTAATCGCCGTGCTGCTGGCTTTCTCGATTGGCTCGTCGTGCTGTTCATGTTTGGGGTCGGCGATGCGTTTGCGCCTCTCGTGCTGCTCCGGGGTCCTTATCTTCAGAACGGTTCGCATACCAACATCACCGTTCGCTGGCGCACGGATGTGGCGACCGATAGCCGCGTGCGTTACGGAACCAATCTCGCCAATCTTTCATATACAAACTCTGCGATCATCGCTGTCGGCGATCACGAAATGGTGTTGCAACAACTGACGCCAGCCACGAAATACTTCTACACGGTGGGAAATGCGGCAACGCAGTTGGCAGGGGGCAATACCAATACATTCTTCGTCACCGCACCAGTACCGGGGACGCCACAGAGCACACGCATCTGGGTGATCGGTGACGTCGGGACAGCTTTGCTAGGACAGATTGCGGTGCGTGATGCCTATGAAACTTTCACCGGGGCGCGGCACACGGATCTGTGGCTGATGCTGGGCGACAATGCTTATTACAGCGGGTTGGACGCTGAATATCAGGCGGCGGTGTTTGAGGTTTATACGAACCTGTTCCGCAAATCGGTGTTGTGGCCCACGCTCGGCAATCACGATACGGCGGGCGACGTCACATTCACCAACACGTATCCCTACTTCGACATTTTTACGCTTCCGAAGAATGGCGAGGCCGGCGGCGTGGCTTCGGGCGTGGAGAATTATTACTCGTTCAATCACGCGAACATCCATTTCATCTGTCTGGATTCGATGACCGGCGGGCGTTCGACGAACAGCGCGATGTATGCGTGGCTCACAAATGATCTAGCGAGCAACACGGCGATGTGGACCATCGCCTACTGGCATCATCCGCCTTACACAAAAGGATCGCATGACTCGGATTTTGAGACGGAGTTGATCGAGATGCGGGAGGTGTTTCTGCCGGTGCTGGAGCAACACGGGGTGGATTTGGTGCTGGCCGGGCACAGTCATTCCTACGAACGCTCGCATCTGTTGGATCATCATTACGGCGACAGTTCGAGTTTCACCAATCACATGAAGCTCGACGCGGGCGGTGGGCGTGAATCAGAAGGCGGCGCGTATCGGAAGCAACTGCTCAATCCGCGCGCGCATCAGGGCGCAGTTTATGCCGTGGTGGGAAGTTCTGGCTGGACGAGCGGCGGCGCATTGGATCATCCGGCCATGCACGTTTCGCTGAACGAACTCGGCTCGCTGGTGCTGGACATCCACAGCAACCGCCTCGATGCCACGTTTCTTCGCGAGACCGGCGCGACGAATGACACGTTCACGATCCTCAAGGTGCAATCTACGAGTGCGCTCCGCATCGTGAGTGCGATGCTGAATCCTAACGGTCATTGCACGATCAACTGGGCTTCGGTGGGCGGCTTGCGTTATCGCGTGAGTTATCGAGATGGCGATCCGAATGGAAATTTCACCGATCTGGTGAGGCCGGTGGGATTGGAAACGGAAACGTCACCGACTCGGACCGCGTCGGTGATGAGTTTCACCGATGACTTCACGCTGACCGGCGGAGCAACTCAAAACGGCGCGAGATATTTCCGGGTGCGAGTCGTGCCGTGATGGGACGAGGATGAAAGCGGATCGGAAATTTTATCCCGCGCAGATGCTCTGATGCATTGCCGTTCTGAATCTGAGCATTTTTTCCGCGCTTGCCTAAACTGGTTGCGCTCGCTAGTTCTGAGCCGCGCAATCGTTCATCAACTCCTCTTATCATGTATAAAATCATCGGAGCAGACGGAAAAGAATACGGGCCGGTCAGCGCAGAGCAATTGCGACAGTGGATCGCTCAGGGACGGGTCAATCCTGCCACAAAGGTGAAAGATGAAAACGCCGCCGATTGGCAAGTGCTGGGAACAATGCCGGAATTTGTCGGCAACATGTCAACGCCTCCACCGTTGTCATCCGCGTCAGATTCAACAACAGGTGCGCCAAAAACGAGCGGCTTGGCCATCACGTCGTTGGTGCTTGGAATTTTAGGTCCGTTCAGTTGCGGGGTCACGGCACTGTTCGGATTGGTGTTCGGCATCGTCGGACACAACAAGATCAAGAAGAGCAAAGGCCGTTTGTCGGGTTCGGGGCTGGCCATTTCAGGGATCGTGTTGTCGGCAATTTTCATCCTCGTGATGCCATTGTTTTTTGCGGCGATGTTGCTGCCTGCACTTTCCAAAGCCAAAGCCAAGGCGCAAGGAATCCATTGTAAGAACAACGCCAGACAAATCACCCTTGGGATAATTCTTTATGCCAACGACAACACCAACGCCTGCCCGCGCGCGGAGAATTGGTGCGATGCCATCCTTTCGGACGTAGGCACGAACCGGATTTTTCAATGCAAGGCTGCGACAGGTGACAGCACCAGTCATTTTTCTTACAACAAGAAGCTGGATGGCTTCGACCTTGAGAAGATCAAAGACGCGGCCACCACCGTGATGATCTTTGAAAGTGACGGCGGCTGGAATTCGAGCGGTGGCAGCGAATTGCTGCTACAAAAGCCGCGCCACGCTCGTACTGTCGTGGTCGGATTTGCGGACGGACACGTCGAAATGGTCAACGAATCGCAGTTGTCAGATTTAAACTGGGAGCCGTGACGCAGGACTCTCGCCACCTATTAACCAATTCTCATCATGTATAAAATCATTGGAGCAGACGGAAAAGAATACGGGCCGGTCAGCGCGGAGCAGTTGCGCCAGTGGCTCACCGAAGGTCGCATCAACAACCAGACACGCATCCAGGCTGACGGCAGCGCGGATTGGAAAGCGTTTGGCGACTGCCCGGAATTTGCCAGTGCCGCCTCCACGCCGCCGCCATTTACGCCCCACACTTCGTCGGGCGACAGCTTCGATGGTGATTATGAACTGGAGATCGGCGGATCCATCAGCAAAGGCTCGACTGTGCTCCAAGCCAACTTAGGGGTGTTGATCGGGGCGACGTTGATCTATATCGCCACCCAAATTGTCGCCTCTGTTTTGGGCGCGATCCCGTTCATCGGGTGGATTTTTTCAATTCTGAATCTGTTCATCGCTGCACCTCTAATGGGCGGATTGTTCTACATCACGTTACAAGCGGTCCGCAGTCAACCCACCTCGGTCGGCGATGTGTTTGAAGGATTTCGCAGAGCGTTCATACAACTCTGCCTCGGCTCCATCGTGCCGACGATCTTCACGGCTCTGTGCTTTATTCCCTTTGGAATCGTTGCCGCGATAACCCTCGCGCCACTCTCCAAAGAACAGCCGCCTGGGCTTGGGGCGATAATGACAGTTGTTGGAGCAGGCTTGGTCTGCCTCATCCCCGCAATCATCCTTTCAGTCAACTGGGTGTTCACCCTGCCGTTGATCGTTGATAAGGGACTGGATTTTTGGACCGCCATGAAAACGAGTTGGAGACAAGTCACCAAACATTGGTGGCAAGTATTCGGCCTCCTTTTTCTCTTGGGCCTGATCAATGTAGGGGGAATTATTTTGTGCTGCGTCGGCTTGATCTTCACCATGCCGTTGGGAATTGCGGCCATGATGTACGCCTATGAAACCCTCTTCTCCGACACGCGATCGTAAGTTTATTGCGACAGAATTGGGCCGAGAACAAACCGGTTCCAGCATGACGCGATGGCTCTGGCTGTTGGGCGCAGCGATCCTCGGTGGACTCGCGGTCTTGTATTTCTTCAACCCCGTCGAACACGCGTTCTATCCGCCGTGCCTGTTCCATCAGTTGACGCAACTCCACTGCCCGGGCTGCGGAGGATTGCGCGCGATGCATCAACTCACCCACGGTCATTTCGCTGCTGCGTTTCTTTCCAACCCGCTGCTCATCGTCTCCATTCCGTGCCTCGCGCGGCTGGGCGTTTCCAAATTACGCAATCGTTCCACCGGCATGTTCATGAAACCTGTCGCAGCGTGGACAATTCTCGTCATCGTCGTCGTGTTCGGCATTTTGAGAAATCTTCCGTTCGCTGCGTTCGCGTGGATGTCGCCGTAAAGCGAACGCATGTTCTCTTTCAACCAACCTCTGACGATTGCCTCCGCCCGCCACGCCGCTCTCATCAACCAACTCGCCACGCCCGGCCTCGGCACGCTCATGCTCGGCAAGATCGGGCTCGGCCTGGCTCAACTCGCGTTCGCCATCGCTGGATTTCTTTTCATCGTCTCGTGGTTCGTTTTGATTCTGTCCCAGTTCTACGGCCAGATTTCCGGTGACGTTGAAGTCAAACCCGTCGGCTGGATCGGTATCACTGGCGCGATCCTCTTCATCATCTCGTGGTTCTGGTCGCTCGTCACAAGCATCGGTTTCATCCGTGCGGCCAATCGCGTGGCTCAACACGCCACCGAAATTCCGCCCCGGATTGGAACGTAGCGGCGGGCATCCCTGCCTGCCGTAGAGCCGGGCTTCCCAGCCCGGCGGAAAAAATCTTACGCTCTTCAGAACGCATTGAATAATTCGCGAGTCAGTTGGATAAGATCGCCCTTTCCGGGCGGCAAAGATGCACGCCCTCCACGTCGGGCAGGGATGCCCAACGCCACGACTGTTCCTCCCCGGATTTCATCGTGACCGCGACTCGCTTTTCTGGCATTTAATCCGCGTGGATAAACTGACCGCTCCCCAGATCAAGACTGCGCTTGTTGCTTTGCCCGATTGGCAGAAGCGCGACAAAACCATCACGCGCACTTTCGTCTTCAAAGATTTCCCTGCGGCCATCAAGTTCGTCAACGCTGTCGCCAAGCTCGCCGAGAAAGCGTGGCATCACCCCGACATTGATATCCGCTGGAACAAAGTCACGCTCACCCTGACCACGCACGACGCCGGTGGACTCACCGAAAGAGATTTCGCACTCGCAAAGAAGTTCGACCGATTGTAATTCACGCACCACGTTCCCATGCAAGACGCCCGCTCACTGTTCAAAAAACATTTCAACCAGACGCCCACGCACGTCATCCAAGCACCGGGGCGTCTGGAGGTTCTCGGCAATCACACCGATTACAACAACGGCCTCGTCATGGCTGTGGCTGTGGACAAATACATCCACATCGCCGCCTCACCGCGCTCGGATGGGAAAGTGGAACTCGTCTCGACCGCGTTCGCCACGTCGGAAAAGTTTTCTGTCAGCGACATCAAACCCAACCCCGCCGCGAGCTGGGCAAATTATGTGAAGGGCGTGCTGGTGCAGTTGAAGAAGCGTGGCGTGCAGATCAGCGGCTTCAACGCCGCCATCCACAGCACGCTGCCGATGGGCGCGGGCATGAGCAGTTCCGCCGCGCTCGAAGTCGCCACCGCCATGACCGTGCGACGATTGCATCCATTCACGCTGACTGACACCGGCCTCGGCATTCCACCAAAGCCGAATGCAAAAGGTGAGTTGCCTCACGTCAACACAGCCGAGCGCATGAACTTCGCCAAGGTCTGTCGCGCAGCGGAGAATGAATTCGTAGGAGTGCCGTGCGGGATTTTGGATCAGACCTCGTCTCTATTCGGCAAGCAATCGCATGTGATGGAGATTGATTGCGCGTCGCTCACCGTCGCTCACGCGCCGCTTTCCGGCATCGCGATGGTCGTCTGCAACTCGATGGTGAAACACGAACTCGTGGGCGGCGAATACAAGGAGCTGCGCGATAATTGCGAGGCCGCCGCGCGCAAGCTGGGCGTGAAATTCCTCCGCACTGCCGAGATGAAACAGGTGCTCGCCGCGAAGTCATCGCTCACGGAGCGGGAGTTTGCCTGCGCTCATCACGTCGTCAGCGAGATCGCCCGCGTGGTTGCAGGAGAACGCGCTCTGCGCGCAAACGACATGGCGCAGTTCGGCCAATACATGTTCCAGAGCCACGAAAGCTCGCGTGATTTTCTGCACAACAGCACCAAGGAACTCGACATCCTCGTGGAGTTGGCGCGCAAACATCCTGCGTGTCTCGGCGCGCGGCTCACGGGCGGCGGCTTCGGTGGCGCGACGATCAACATGGTCACGCATCACGAAGCAGAAAGTTTTATCGCGCACATGGAGGGGGGTTACGAGAAACAAACCGGCGTGAAGATGAAACCTCTCATCTGCATGGTCGTGGACGGCGCGAATTGAAAGCAGTTGAAGAATGAATGTCGTAAGCATCCACTCACCCAGCTTGCGTGCCTCTACTCCATCGAACCCAGTAGTGGGACAGGCGTCTCGCCTGTCCAGAAGCGCGTGGAAATCGGACGGCCAACCGGACAGGCTAGACGCCTGTCCCACTAGGGAAGCCGCAATATCCGCCGTTTAGAAAACCCTGTGGACACACTCAAATTCA
>JANNAO010000072.1:0-14251 GCA_031384405.1 Verrucomicrobiota bacterium
GTTGGGAAATGTCGGCGATGCGAGCGCGCTGCCAGCCTTGAAAAAAGCCTGTGAAGATTCCGAACCGTTGATCGCCGAACACGCCCGCTGGTCGGTGGAGCAGATTGTGTCTCGGTAGGAGCGCGGGCGGCTCCTCGTCCGCAGCGCGTGGTTGACAGAGAAAGATTGGTTTGATCTGTCGCCTCACTGTTCGCGAAGTGCTACGGACGAGTGACCGTCCGCGCTCCGCAAAATTCACAAACGACACGGAATGAATTCAGCGCCAGCGGCGCGACATGTTTATAGCCGCCATACGTCCAGATGACAAAGCTCCGTAGGAGCGGCACGACTGTAATGTGTCGCTCCTACGGAGCTTGGAGATTTGTGGATGCGATTCTATAAACATGCCGCACCGCTGGTGCTGGGGAATGGAAATAGCGCAACACGCGGGGCGGGGGAACTCGAATCGAAACTTGGTAAAGACTACTCGGCAATCTTCATCAATTCGTCTGCTGTATAGGCTTGGGAACGATTGCCAATTTCAACTCTGGCTTGTTTGACCTGCTCAGCAGTGACCACCGGAGCTTTGTTGCCCCATGCATTTCGGACATAACTGAGCAGATCAGCAAGTTGTTGATCTGTGTACATTGCTCCCATCGCGGCCATGTTGAGATTCCAATCCTGTCCTTTGACTTTGATGGGGCCAGCAAGTCCGACCAGCGGAATGTGAATCAATCGGTTTGCTCCCGTAGTTAAGACCCATTCAGAGCCAGCCAGAGGCGGACCTTGAGATGGCTTACCAGCACCGTCGGGATTGTGACAGAGAGCACAATTTGACTCGTACAAAACTTTTCCGCGAGATCGCCACTCTTCGCCACTCTTCCGAGGCTGCAACCCATCCACATGCGCAATGGAACGATACGGCGCATAAACCTTCGGCTCGAACCAACCACCGTAGAGATCGAAATACCACGCGCTCAGAAACAACAGCGTCACCATCAACGACAGAAGCCACACGGGCATGGCCGTCGTCGTCGCCGTCGGTTCGGCTTCGTTGGTCGCGGAGCAAGGTTGTTTCGGGTCGGCGTTCATTTCGCGGCAACAGAGTTGGTGGCGGGTGCGGCGGCAGGCGGCGGCGTCACCGGCGATTCCCACAACGGCGCGTCAGCGCGCAGGCTCAACAGGTAAGCCACCAGCGCGTGAGCTTTCTCCGTCGGGACAATTTCATATCCAGCCAGAGGCGCGGAATCGCCAGTCAGCTTGAGCGCATCGGCGGACGGGATTTTGCCGATCTTGCGTTTCTCGAACAGGAAACGATACGCAGGCATGGTCGAGTCCTTCACCGTGGATTTCGGCGCGTAGAGATGGTTGAGTTGCCAGTTCGGATCGGCAAGACGTGAACCGACATTCGCGAGGTCGGGTCCGGCGCGGCGTGTGCCGGGTTGAACCACGGAATCAAAAATATAATCCTGCGCCACGGTGCGACGTTTTCCCCAGCCGCGCGAAATGTCTGCGCCGGTCGGGATGACATTCACTTCCACTTTGCCGCCAACTCCGGTGATCGCTTTCACGAGCGCGTCGGATCCGGCGATGTCGTCCACTTGCGCGATCTGTTTCGGCAAACCCGTCAACGTTTCTGGCTTGTTCAATTCAAGTTTCACCTTGCCAATCGCTGTGAGTGTGGTTGTTGCGTTCGTCCCCGCATCCAGCAACACAACCTCAACCGTCACGCCCTGCTGACCGACTTGCTGGCTGTGGCAATAGACGCAGCCGAGCGAGCGATACACTTCCGCGCCCTGCGCCGCCAGACCGGGGCGAGCAATGGGGTATTTGTCTTTCGAGGGAACAGTCTCCGCCTGATCCGCGCGCCCCAACTGGAGTTGCGGCACGAGAACGAAGCCCGCCCATGAAGCCGAAAGCGCGATGAACGCCGCGAGGAAAACGGTGCTGCTGGATTTCACAATTTCACCTCCGCCGGTTGGATTGCGGTGGCGTCAGCGAATGCAGTTTTGGCAATCGCCCGGTAGTGACTCAAGATCGAGAGCAAAACATTCGCGAGGAAAATCAGCGCGCCGATGGCGATTAAAACTTCACCCAACGTGCCGATGCGGAATCCCAGCATCGCGGCTTTGGTGGAATCCAAGAATGGAGCGGACACATCAGCCAACTTCAAACCCTGTTTGATTCCGCCAATGATCATCGGCACCGCCAGCAGTAACGTCCCGATCATAGCGAGCCAGAAATGCGACTTCGTCCGTCTCGGGCAAATCTCCACGCCGGAGACACGCGGCAGGATGTGGTAGATCGCGGCGAACATCGTCATCGCGAAGAATCCATAGAGCCGCAGCGTCGTGTGGCCGTGGGCAAACCATGTGAAGTCCGTGACACGCGCGACTGCGGGACACGCGGCGATGGCGGCGGCAAGCGTCGCCAGATTAAACGACAAGACTCCAAACTTGGAAAAGCACAGCGAACCGCCACGGCAATCTGTCTTTGCTCCAATAGTCGTCAGGAAAACAATGCTCCCCACGGCGAGCATCGGAACGATCATCATCACCGTGGCCGCGCTGCTCAACGTGCTCATCCACGCGGGCAGCGGTGAGTGCATCGGGATGCCCGTCCACGTTCCGAAGATCAGCACGGTCCAGAACACGAACATCGCGAGGTAGTGGCTTTGCAGCGGACGATTGGTGAGTTTTGGCAACAGATAGAACGTAGCCGCCAACCCTGACAGCGTGAGCCACACGTTCAGCAAGTTACCTGAGAACCACCACGCCACGGAGGATTGCACCACGCCGCGAACGGGGAAAATTTGAAGCAGCAATGTCGCGGTGGAGAATATCCATGGAAACCAGAACAGCGAGGCGAGGACGAACCATTGCGATGGGTAAAGAGCTTCTTCGTTGCGACGTGTGTAGGTGACGAACACCCAGATCGCCATCAGCACGAACGCGAGGAATAAAATCACCGCAGCATAGCGCGGCAACTCGAACCATTCGTAGCCGGAGGTCTGGCCGTTCATGATCGCGACCAAACCGACCAGCACACCGAGATGCCAAAGTTTCGCGCCCACCGCGATGAGGAAAGGTTTTGCCACTTCCACGCGACCAAGCCGCGCGAGCAACCACAGGCCCACGCCCAGTCCGCTTGGAATCGCAAAGCCATACACGAGCAGATGCGACCACGCGGGATACGCGCGACCGTAAGTTCCCACCGCGCAGTCGGCGAACATGTCCGGCTTGTGAAAGGTCATTGAAGCGGCGAGGCCGAAGACGGAACTCAACACGAGCCAGACCGCCGCGCCGCTGAACAGCGTGAAAAGCGGCAACCGGCAGGATGAATCAATCTGCGTTGGCGATGGTGTCGAAGTCGCGGTCATTGAAAACAGACGAACGGAAATTTACTCGTACGCGCTGGGTTTCGGTGGCGGCGGCGGCGGCACAAAGAACGCCTTCTCCACACGATCATTCATGGTCGCGCGAGCTTGGGCCGGATTCTGCCACTGCTTCTCAGCGAGCTTCATCGCGTCGGCGATGGGCAAACGAACGAGTCCCTTGCCCTGATCAATCCAGCCGACGTTGTTCAGAGCGTCCGTCTCAGCGGCGCGCAATTCGCCAAGTGCCTTGGCGCGCTCTGCGGCGCGTTCTGCTCCGAGCGGCGCGGGCGTGGTGTATTGACTCGTCTTCCAGACCAGTGCGGCGAAGATCAAACAGACGATCACAACCGCCGTCGTCACGGAAAAACTTTTGCCGCAACACTTGTTTTCAGATTCGCAGGAGTCGCTCATCAGTGTGTTCCTTTCGGTTGAACAGGTGCGCCGTGCAGTTTGTCCGCCTGATCAATCTCACCGCCGGAGATCGGCGTGGCGACCGGATGAAACAAGCCCATCGCTTCGATGAGGCGCGGGTCTTTGATCGGGAACGGCGGTGTGCTGTTGAACTTTTTCAGGAAAACAATCGCAAGCAATCCCGCCATGAATGCAACAAGTCCGAGGGCGATTGCCGCCCAAAGAACCGGGAAGCCATCGGTGAAGCGCACGGGCATCACGTTCCACGTCATGTCCACGAAGTGCATCAGCCATACCCAGATCGCTATCGGCACCATGAGGCCGAAGTTGCTCTTGATGTCTATCCTCAGCAGCGCGAGGAACGGCAGGAAGAAATGTCCGAAGATGATGACCAGGCTCACGAAGAACCAAGTACCCTTCTCACGCATGACGTAGTAGAAGGTTTCTTCCGGCATGTTCGCGTTCCAGATGATGAAGTACTGGGAGAACGTGACGTAAGCGTAGAACACGGTGAACGCGAACAGCAGCGTGCCGAGGAAATAGTATTGATGCTCGTGCAGCACTTTGCTCAACACGCGCTGGCGGTCCAGAATCATCGTTATGACATACACCGTCGCGAGCGTCAGCCAGACGCTGCCTGCGAAGTAATGCACGCCATACATCGTGGAGAACCATTGATGTTGCATCGCCTTCATCCACATGATTGCTCCGAACGTGAGCGTGAACGCGAACGCGAAGATGCCGGTGTAGGACAGGAAGCGCATCTTGTGGGTCGGCTCGGCTCCGCCGACTTCGTCCTGCTTGAGCGACCAGTGACGCAGGCGATTCGACAAGAACCACCATGTCGCCAGACAGACGATGGAGGTGATGTAGAAACCAGCGGATGTGAACAGCGGTTGCTTGGCGTGCAGCGCGTGGTCGGGCGGACTCATCGTCATCCACGGATAAATCTTCTTCGCGAAAAACGCGATGGGAATGAACAGCAATGGCAGGATGGTGAACACCGAGTAAGCGAGGTTCTCGCAAGTGCGCCGGATCGGAACGGACCAACCGGCATCGAACAAGTGATGCACCATCACCAAGAACAAAGAACCCGCGCCCAAGCTCAGGATGAACATGAACGCCACAAGATAGGCGAACAGGAAATCCACACCGCCGCCTTTGTAACTGATCGCCAAACCGAGCAGTCCGACGAGAAGCCCGCCGATCAGCAACTGCACCGGCAGATTGCGCCACTTGGACAAATCCAACGGCTGCGGCATCGGCGTGTGGTCGTTACCAGAATGTGATTTTTGACTCATACGTTACTTGAGTTTCGCGCGGGTTTCCGGCGCGAGATCGTCCGCAGTTCCAAGGCGGCTGAGTTGCAGCGCGCGGAGATAAGCAATGGTGGCCCAGCGATCTTCCACCGGAAGTTGTGCCGCGTAACCTTGCATCACGCCTTTGCCCTGACTGACCGTGTTGAATAATTCGCCGTCCGTGAGTTGCACGATGCGTTTGTCATGGAGATTCGCCACGATTGCCATCGCACCGATCTTTTTGGTGATGCCTGTGCCTTCACCAGTCTGTCCGTGGCACGGTGCGCAATAGATGTTGTACTGGCGATGACCGCGCGTGAGCAATTGCTGCGTGACCGAAAGCGCGTTCACTTCGATGAAGTTCGTCGCACCTGTCACACGACCTGTGTTCACCGGCGCATCTTCAAAGGAATAAACTTCCTTGCCACCAACAAGCATCGGCTTCTCTTGTGCAATCGTGCCGGGCTGCGGCAACTGCGAACTGAGTCCATTGGCGAAGAAACCGTTGGCCGTCTGCGGGCGCAGTTTCAACTGCCGTTTCATGTCGGGGAAAATCTGGATCGGGCGGTTCCGCGTGATGTCGCCGCGTTTGCCCGCGACGCCGATGACGATCAGCACCAACACCGCGAAGATTAAAATAAAATAGCGCATGTTATTCCTCCACCATTTCGATGCGCTTGCTGCCAGCAGCTTCGAGCAACTTGCGGGTTTCACTCTCCGAATACTTCGGATCAGCCGTCTCGATCACGACGAAGAACTTGTCATGCGTGGCGAGAGCGAAACGTTTGTGCTTGAGCAACGGATGATGCAATTTCGGCAGGCGGTTCAGGAACATCATGCCGCCAATCGCACCGAACGCTCCGAACAGGATCGTCAACTCATACGACGGAGGGAACGCGCCGTGCGGACTGAACATCGGCTTACCGCCGATCATGATTTGATAATCCACGGCGTTCATCCACCAGATCATCAACATGCCGGAGGCGTAACCAATCGCGCCGCCGAGGAACGAGAACCAGCCGACTTTGGAATTCTTGATGCCCATCGCCTTGTCCATCCCGTGAATCGGGAACGGCGTGAACACATCCCACTTGCGGAAGCCAGCGTCCTTCACACTTTCCGCCGCGTGCAGCACGGACGACGTGTTCTCAAACTCGGCGATCAAGCCGTAGGGTTTTGCGTTGGCACTCATCAGTGTTTCCCTCCGTTACCGTGTCCACCTGCCGACGGATGATGCGGGTCAGCCTCGGGCGTCACGCCTTTGACTTCAGAAATCGCGATCATGGGCAGGAAGCGCATGAACAACAGGAAGCAGGTGAAGAACAATCCGAACGTGCCGAGGTAGGTGCAGATGTCCACCCAAGTCGGCTTGAAATAACCCCAGTTGCTCGGCAGAAATTCGCGATACAGACCGACAACCACGATCACGAAGCGCTCAAACCACATGCCGATGTTGATGAAGATGGACATGATGAACACGATCACGAGATTCGAGCGCACCTTTTTGAACCAGAACAATTGCGGCACGATCATGTTGCAACCCATCATCATCACCCAGCCCCACCACATCGGGCCGAGAGCGCGGTTCATGAAGTGGAATTTCTCCATCGCCGATCCGCTGTACCACGCGATGATGAATTCCATCACGTAGGCGTAGCTGACGATGCAGCCAGTCGCGAGCGTCACTTTGCACATCACGTCAATGTGCCGCATCGTGATGATGTCTTCGAGATGACACATGCTACGCAGCGGAATCAACAGTGTCAGCACCATGCCGAAACCGGAGAACACCGCGCCCGCCACGAAGTACGGCGGGAAAATCGTCGTGTGCCAGCCGGGCAACTGCGACACCGCGAAGTCCAACGAGACGATGGAGTGAACGGACAACACCAGCGGCGTCGAGAGACCGGCGAGAATCAAATAAGCTTTCTCGTAGTTGCTCCAATGACGATTCGATCCGGTCCAGCCGAGCGCGAAGAATCCATAGACGAATTGTTTGATCTTCGTCTTGGCGCGATCACGCATCGTCGCGAGATCAGGAATCAAGCCGACATACCAGAACAACACGGACACCGTGAAGTAAGTCGAGACAGCAAACACGTCCCACATCAGCGGGGAGCGGAATTGCGGCCACAGACCTTGATACGTTGGAATCGGGAACAGCCACCAGTCAAACCATACGCGACCGACATGCACGCCCGGATAAATGCCGGCGCACATCACCGCGAAAATAGTCATCGCTTCCGCCGCGCGGTTCACCGCCGTGCGCCAACGTTGACGCATGAGAAACAGGATCGCGGAGATCAATGTTCCGGCGTGACCGATACCGATCCACCAGACGAAGTTGATGATGTCCCAGCCCCACATCGTCGGGTGATGATTCCCCCAGACGCCGACGCCTGTGGTGATTTGATAGAACAACATCGCCCCAAGCAAGCCGAGCAAACAGACGCTCGGAATGAAAGACCACCACCACCACTTCGGCGCTTTGCCTTCTGTGATCGCGGAGACGCGGTCGGAAATCCAGCCGAAGCTGCGATTGTTCTGAACGAGCGGGACGCGCTCCAGCTCGGCGGGAACGACTGGCACTTTGATTTCTGTTGCGGCGTCAGACATTAGTGCGCTCCTTTCGCTGCGGCAGGCGCATGGGCTTCATCGTGACCACCATGATGTCCAAATGGGTTTCCATTCTGTTTCTCAAATTCATCAAACGTGAACGGGTCCGCGTAATCAGGCATCGCCGGATTCGGATTGCGAACTTTCGCGAGATACGTCGTGCGCGGTTTGGTGTCCAGGAAGTCCAGCACCGAGTAATCACGCTGCTGCTTCTTGAGCTTCGCCACGCGGCTGTTGTCGTCAGCAATGTTGCCGAACACAATCGCGCCCGCCGGACAAGCCTGTTCGCATGCGGTTTTGATCGTGCCATCCGGAACGACCACGTCGCCGGACTCGCCCGCCTTGACCTTCTGCGCGATCTTCGCGCCTTCGATGCGCTGGATGCAGAACGTGCATTTCTCCATGACGCCGCGCATACGCACCGTCACGTCCGGGTTCTTCAACATGCGGATCAAATCCCACTCGTCATCAAGACGCATACCTGCGTCTTGATTCTTCCACCAGCGCGCCAGATCCCATTCGCCTTCCGTGCTGTGCAGCAACGTCGTCGGATAGAACGGGCCTTTGAGTTCCTTGAGCGAACGCTTGTTGTAATCGAGATAATTGAAGCGACGAACCTTGTAAGGGCAGTTGTTCGAGCAGTAACGCGTACCCACACAACGGTTGTACGCCATCACGTTCAAACCTTCATGGTCGTGAACGGTCGCATTGACCGGACAAACACTCTCGCACGGCGCCGCTTCGCAATGCTGACACAGCATCGGCTGGTTCACCGCCTGCACGTCGTCAATCCATTCCTCGAACTGCTGCTTCTCGTCCGGCTTGAAAGTCGAGTTCCACGCGCGCTTCGTCGGATCGGCGGAGTAGTAACGATCAATCCGCAACCAGTGCATTTCGCGTCCGCGCGAAACCAAATCTTTGCCGACGATCGGGATGTTGTTCTCACTCTGACACGCGACGACGCAAGTTCCGCAACCCACGCAACCGTTCAGATCAATCGCCATGCCCCACTGATGCAACGCCGTCTTCTTGGCCTCATCGAGCGGGTTGGGATAAAGAGAGACAGGCCATTCGCCCACATGATTCGCGGGACGCGGCGGGACTGGCGCGTTCATCTTATCCGCGAAATCGGGATGATCTTTGAACTGCTGGAGGTTCGCCTCGCGCACGATCGCGCGGCCTTCCATGCTCCAGTGAGTCTGCGTGCAGGCGATCGGATATTTTTCGCCGCCAACTTTCTTGAGCGAAACGCCGCTGACGATGTAACCCGTCTTGCCGCTGTAAAGCGGGAAGCCATTGAAGCCTGTGCCGACTCCGACGCGACCCACCTGCTCGCGTCCGTACCCGAGCGCGATGCCGAGTGAATAATCCGCCATGCCGGGCTGCGTCCAGATCGCCCCTTTGATCGTCTTGCCACCAGCAGAAATTTCCACCACGTCGCCATTCTCAACGTCGAGCGCGCGAGCCGTCGTGCGACTCACCAACACGGCGTTATCCCAAGTGATCTTCGTGATCGGATCAGGCAACTCTTGCAACCAACCGTTGTTCGCGTAGCGACCGTCATCCATCTTCGCGTCGCGATAGAGCACGACTTCGAGATTGTCCTTACTGGTTGCCGCAGGAGTTAATGCGGTCAGCGCTTCACTGAGCGATGACGAACTCCAGCTTGCGCCAGTCTTCTTAGCCGCTGTGCCACGCGCAAAACCATCGTGCAGAAATTTATTCCAAGCGGCTTCAGAACTGTCGCCCGTGATCGTCGCAAATGTAGCGCGCACGATCTTGTTCGGGTTCGTCTCGGTCAAACCCGCGAGACGCGCCATGAATTCCAAGTCACTCAAGCCACCAAACAACGGCGCAATGAGCGGCTGCACCGGAACAAGAGTCCCGTCACTGGTGCGACCGTCATTCCACGATTCGAGATAATGCGCCAGCGGGAAATGCCAGTCCGCCGACACTCCGGTTTCATCTTCGTAGTAACCGAGACGCACCACGGTCTTCGCCTTGCGCTGCGTAGCAGCCCATTTCAAATCGGCAGGCGCATTGTAGATCGGATTCGCGCCCGCGATGACGAGCGTGTCCACTTCACCTTTGTTCAAGGACTCCGCGAGTTCGCTGATGCCGGCAGAAATCGTAGCCGGAGCTTCGACGAGTTCAACCGTCTTACCAATGTTGCCGAGCTTCTCGTTGATGGCCGCGACGATCAAATGCACCGCCATCGGCTGACGCACACCCGCGACGACGAGAGACTTGCCGCCAGTCGCCTTCAAATCTTTCGCGCACTCGACGATCCACTTCTTGTCGAACTCCACTTTGGAATTGGAAACCATCGCGCCAACATTGACGCCGAGTTCCGCAGCGATGGCAGCCGCAACTTGAATGACCGCGCTGGCCGCGATGCGAAGGCGATGATCCGCGTTCACGCCCGTAAGCGTGAACAGCGATTCGACCGCATAAAGACGGTTCAATCCATCTTCCGGCTTCTCGATCTTCCGCTTGCCAGTGAATTGACGGATGCTGTTGTGCGCGTCTTCTTCGCCACCGATAAAATCACAGTCGAGCGCGAGAATCGTGTCCGCCACATCGTAACGGAACAAAGGCTTCACCGACTTGCCGAACGCCTTGGTCGCCGCGCGCTGATGGATCTCAGAATCAATCGCGTCGTAGAGATACCACTTGGCCTGCGGCAATTTCTTCGCGATCTCCTGATGGAGACGACGACGTGAAGGAGAATTGGTTCGCTCACCGAGCAAGGCCAGACCCGCGCCTTGGTTCGCCGCAAACTTGTTCGCGATTCCAGCCAGTGCTTCGAGTGCTTCGCCTGAAGTGATGCTTGCGCGATCTTTGCCAGTGCCCTTCGCAAAACGCGTCGCGCGATCCGGATCATAAAGATTCAGGATGCTCGCTTGAGCAAAACGGTCTGTGCCGCCATTGCTGCCGGGGAACATCGCGTTGCCTTCAACCTTGAGCGGACGACCTTCATAAGACTTCGCCACCAAGGGAATCGCACCGCCGCGCGTCGGCATCGCAGTCGCGAAGAATTGCGACGTGCCGTGAATGAAACCTTCCGCCGCTTTGCCGAACGGCAACAGCTTGTCTTCAGGACGACGGCAACCCGTCGCACCAAGCCCGATGCCCGCGAGCGCGAACGACGCCGACATGATCTTGACGAAGTGACGGCGCGAAACAGGATCGGTCAGTTCGCTGGCGTTGGCCGGGAACTCGCGTTCGAGGAACGTCTTGAACTCCGGCGTGTCCGCGAGTTGATCCAGACCGCGCCAATAATGACGACCTGTGACTGGCGTTGTATCCGTAGGGGGAATTGTTTTCATCGGTGACAGGCCGAGCAGTTATTCAAAGACTCGACACGGAAATCGTGGACGAACTTCTTGCCGTCTTGCGCCTGCTTTTGCGCTGCGATGGCGGGGTCTGAACTCGGTGTCCAAGCGAGGTCGGTGATCTTATCCGCCGGGCGAACCTTCGCCGCAGGATTATTATGGCAATCCAGACAGAACGACATGCTCAACGGCTTGGCGTGATAAACCTCCTCCATCTGATCAATGCGCCCGTGACACTCCACGCAACTGATGCCGCGATTGACGTGAACAGCGTGGTTGAAATATACAAAGTCCGGCACGCGATGGATCTGCACCCACGGGATCGGCTTACCGCTCGCCGCACTCTCACGCACCAACGCCAAGCGAGGATCATCCTTCAACACCTGGTTGTGGCAGTTCATACAGGTGGAACTGGAGGGGATGTTCGAGAACCAGGATTTCTCCACCATGCTGTGGCAATAGCGGCAATCAATGCCCAACTGCCCGGCGTGTGTGGCATGGGAGAACGCCACCGGCTGGATGGGCTGATAGCCCACGCGAAAATATTTCGGGGTGAAGTAATACCACACGCCCGCCGTGACGGCGCCCGCCGCCAGCATACCGCCGACGATGACGATCAACGGTAGTTTATTTGTCCACTTCGGAAAAATTGCTGACATCGCAAATTGCTTTTAGTCCGTCCACCCTCCGCAGTTTGCTACGAAGGGCGGGTCAACTCAGTCTGTGAATACAAAAACACTCTGACTCGAAAGCCAGCCTACCGGAGGCTGACATTGTTGGAAAAATCGTCGCGCGAACTTCTGGTTTAGAACGACCCGCACCGCGACGACGAAAAATAATTACTAAGCCGCGCGCTCCACTGCAAGAAACTTTGTGAATTGTTTCACTTTTTTCTGCGCAGTTAATTTTCTGGATAAGCTGCCTCAACTTCTTGTCTTCGATATTCTCAACACTGAAGACTCTTTCAAATCCGTGAATCAATTGACGCAAGCTGCCTCAAACGTCGGGCTGTCAGAGAAAACTCACGTTCGCTGCACAAGTTTAGGAAAAGACTGACAGCGAACACGGCAACCTCGTAACGGCGTCGCCAGTATCAACCAGTGAGTGCCTTCTTGATTTACTCCAACAAAAAAGCCGGACGAAATTATCGTCCGGCTCTTTGAATCTGAATCGTGCAACGCGTCAGGCAGCGGCAGCTTCTTCGCCGTCGAGGAAGCCTTGCAGGTGACGGACGCGTGTGGGATGGCGAAGCTTGCGCAACGCTTTCGCTTCTATCTGACGGATGCGTTCGCGGGTGACGTTGTACATCTTGCCGATCTCTTCGAGCGTGCGTTCGTAGCCATCCACGAGGCCGAAACGCATTTCGAGAATCTTGCGTTCACGTTCGGTGAGTGTGGTCAATACGTCGCCGAGTTTTTCTTTTAGCAACGAGTAACTCGTCACGTCGGAAGGATTCTCCGCACTCTTGTCTTCGATGAAGTCGCCGACGCTCACGTCGCCATCGTCGCCGACGGGCGCGTGCAATGACACAGGCTGTTGCGCCATCTTGAGCAACGAGTTGATGCGTCCCACCGGCATGTGCATCTCGTCAGCCAACTCTTCCGGTGTGGGTTCGCGACCGAGTTCCTGCGTGAGCTGCTTCTGCGCACGCCAGAGCTTGTTCATGATCTCGATCATGTGGACCGGGATACGAATGGTGCGCGCCTGATCCGCGATGGAACGCGTGATAGCCTGACGAATCCACCAGATGGCGTAGGTGGAAAACTTGTAGCCGCGACGATACTCGAACTTCTCGACGCCTTTCATCAAACCAATGTTGCCTTCCTGGATGAGATCAAGGAAAGACTGGCCACGGTTCGTATATTTTTTCGCGACGGACACGACGAGACGAAGGTTCGCTTCCGCCATGTGCGTCTTGGCGCGATGAGCGCGGTCGGCGGCGTTCTTCAACGCAGCGAATTGTTTGTAGAACTCTTCGCGCGTCATACGGACGAATTGTTCCAGCGTGCGGATGCGCGTTTGCTCGGCTTCGATGGACGAGCGGCGTTCCGTGGACGTGCGAAGGCGTTCCAACTCCTGAATGTGCCGCGAGCTGGTCTGCAATTTCTCGTGGATATTTCCAGCCACGACGATCATCTCTTCGATGACTTTCTGCTTGTAGGCAAACTTGGTGAACAGTTCCTGAAGTTTGAGGCTCATCTTGCCGCATTCCTTGAGCAATTTTTCTTTGCGGCCCTTTTGAGCTGCCTTCTGCCAGGCGGCGTACTTCTCGTCCACCTTTTGATCCATCGCGCGAACCTTCTTGATGAGGGTGCGAAGGTCTTTGAGGTGGCCTTCGCGGTTGGCTACTTTTTTATCCACAACCACGCGATCAAACCGTTCTTTGGGCGGCTCGGACAAAAGCTTTTCAGCGATGGCGATGTGTTCCTTGGCCGTGAAGCCGAGGGCGCAGACGATCGTCTTCATACCGATCTCGGCGTCTTCGATGCGTTTGCAAATCTCCACTTCCTGTTCGCGTGTGAGCAAAGGAACTTTGCCCATCTGATTCATGTACATGCGAACCGGGTCGTCTAGGATTTCGAGACGTGAATCTTCTTCCGCTTCTTCCGGTTCTTCTTTCTTGGTCGTGCGCTGGACTTCAGCTTGATCCACGATCTCGACATCCAAGCCGCGCAGCTTGGTGAAAAGAGCGTCGAGGTCTTCAGGGTTCAGACCATCAGGCAAAACATCGTTGATGTCGTCGTACGTGACGTAGCCATGTTCCTGCGCGAGGTGCAGCAGGGTTTTGACTGTCTCGGTCAAATCAGACGGGCCAGCGTTGGGATTGATCATCGCTGCGAGTTGCGGCGACGGCTTTTTCTCATCGGTCTTGGGTGCTTCAACTTTGGCGGGATTGACCGCTTTTGCCGAAGTCACGACTTTGGCTTGCGCCGCAGCCTTAGCGGGTGCGACAGGTTTTTCAACCGTGTTGCGCTTGGCACTGGGCAGAACAAATCGCCGATGCACCGCCGGTGTTTTGGCAGTGCCATTCTTTTCGTTTCGTGACGCGCGCTTCACCGTGGCGACAGTCCGAGCTTCTTTTCGTTTCAGCATAGAGATAATTGACCGGGTTCGCAGCTTTCAGGTTCACAAATAATTCGGGATTTATTCCCTAAATGACATGAGAACATTCGACTTCCCCTCTGGCCGACTATTCATCGGCCAACGCTTTTTTGGGGAACGTCTAACTCCAAAAG
>JANNAO010000084.1:0-11268 GCA_031384405.1 Verrucomicrobiota bacterium
CTCACGCTCAACGTCGAGAAGGCGGGCGTTTACCAGATCGAACTGCTGCCGCAGACTGGCTTCGTCGTGGCGGATGTGCGCGGTGAGGGCGTGGATGATTGGAAAGTTGCCGACGGAAAACTGCGCGTCAGCTTCGCGAACCGTGTCCTCGGCTCTCGTCGGATTGATGTTCAACTCGAACAAGCGCTAAAAACTTTCCCGGAGAAGTTTTCCATCGAACCGTTGCGCGTGGTCGGTGCGACGAAAGAAACCGCACAGCTCGGCGCGGCATCCGCAGCAGGCATCCAACTCAAGACGGCGGAACTCGTCGGCTTGCGGGAGATTCCCGTGAACCGTCTTCCGTCGCGCGCCGATGAATTGCTCGCCTTCACCGCAGATGCCGCCGGCTGGAAACTTTCTCTGAGCGCGGAGCGACTTTCCGCACGCGTGGTCGCGGAGATTTTTAATCTCGTCACCATCGGCGACGGCTTGGTTGGCGGCAGCGCAACGATTCGTTACGGACTCATCAATCAAGGCGTGCAGGAGTTCCGCGTGAAAGTTCCCGCCAACTGGAAAAATGTCGAGTTCACCGGTCCGAACATCCGGCGCAAAGAACAGAGTGGCGGCGTATGGACGATTGGTTTGCAGGACAAGGCGTGGGGCGGTTACACGCTGGTCGTCACGTACGATTATCAATTCGATCCGCAAGGCGCGACGCTGCCCGTGGCGGGAGTTCATGCGCTGGATGTCGAGCGCGAGACGGGTTCGGTCGCGATCACCACAGCGGCGAGTCTGAAGTTAAACGCCAAGTCCGCAGTCGAGCCTTTGCGCCGCGTGGATGAAGCTGAACTTGCCGAAGCCGACCGCTCGCTCATCACGCGCTCGGTGTTGCTCGCGTATCAATACACCGGCAGCGCGTACGATTTGTCCGTGGACGTGAAGCGTTATGAGGAATCTTCTATTCTTTCCGCTGTGGCCGACCGCACGCAACTCACCAGCGTGTTGACCGAAGCGGGCGAGCTGCTCACGCAGGCGTCGTTCATGGTGAAGAACAACGACAAACAATTCCAACGCTTCCTCCTGCCGACGAATGCGAACTTCTGGAGTTGTTACGTGAACGGCCAGCCCGCCAAGCCCGAACGCGACAACGATTGGTTACTCGTTCCATTGCCGCGCGGCGCGAATCGCGATCAGGCTTTCGCTGTGGACATCGTTTATGCGGAGAAGAAGGCGGCGTTGCAGAGCGGTTCACAAGCATTGCAACTCCGCGCGCCGCAGACCGACGTGCCGAACACCTACGCTGAATGGCAACTCTATGTGCCGACATCAAAGCGCCTCTCTAGTTTTGGCGGCAGCATGAATGTGGCGCAGGGAACTGACTACGCCGTGTTGGATGCGTGGAAAAACTTTCTCTCCTTCTACGGCAAAGTGCTGCGCGAGATCGGGCCGGGCATGATCGGGATTGGCGTGCTGATCGCGTTGTTCATCGCACTCGTGGTCAGCGCGGCGCGGCGCGGCGTGAGTGGATTGATCACGACGCTGGCCGTCATTGCGATCATGGCGATTCTTGCGGCGATGTTGTTGCCTGCGTTGAGCAAGGCGAAGTCCAAGGCGCAACGCATCAGCAGCATCAACAGCCTGAAACAGGTCGGCCTCGCGGCCAGGATGTTTGCGGCAGATAACGGCGAGCGATTGCCGGTGTCGTTTGAGGAAATGATGAATGAGTTGGTGACGGACAAAATCACTTACGATGTCGAATCCGGCCAGCGTTTCACCTATCTCGGCGCGGGTTACAAGGCAGATGAAATCACGCCCGACTCCGTGCTGGCCTACTCGCCAATTACCGCTGGCAGATGCAGCGTGTTGTTGGCCGATGGCAGTGTGCAATCCGTGAACGCAGGAAAGTTTGCTGAATATGCTCAGCGCGGATTCATCGTGCGTATTCCGTCTGAACAACTCGCGCGGCAAGAACAGGAGAGCGCGGTGCGGTCGGCGCAATTCGCGGATTCTATGGCTGTGTCCAAAACTCCTGCCACTCCTGCGAGGTCAGTTGATGCGACTGCTGGTACGCCGATCAACCTCGGCGGAGAGGTTAGGTCGTACGATAGTATCAGCGGGGCTGTTACAGCCAACGGTGGTGCCGGACAGCTTGCATTTACCCCACCGCCTGCGGGCGCACCGGCCAAGACCGCCGGGCTCCGCTCCATCCGCATCGAGATTCCGCGTTCGGGAAACTCCTTCCTGTTCACCAAGATTCTCAACGTACGCGATGAGCCGCTCAGTGTTTCTGCGAGCATCATGTCGCTACAAACATTTCAACAACGTCAGATGTTCGCGCAGGTCGCGGCATTTGTGCTTGGCCTCGTTGTCTGGTGGTGGCAATGGCGCGGGAATCGCAACACCTTCCTGCTCACGTTGTCGCTCGCGCTGATGTTCGGCTCGGTCAGCAGCCTGCTCATCGCGTGGCGCGCATTGCATGACGCGCTCATCGTCGGCTTCCCCATCGTGTTACTCGCGATCATCTCGTGGCTGATCTGGAAATTCTGGCCGCGCCGCGCGAAGCAGATGGTTGAATCCGACATCGCTGGTGAAACAGAAATTCCACCAGCCATCGCAGTAATAGCTTTCCTGCTCTCGCTCGCTCTGGCCACAACCTCCGTCAGTGCCGCCGACTTGTCCGAATCGGCAATCGGCAATCGGCAATCGGCAATGTCCCCCGCTGGCGTCTCGATTCTTTCCGCCAGCTACACTGGATCGGTGAACGACCGTGTGGCGCAGCTCGATGCCACCATCCAAGTGAGCGCGGCGAAGGCAGGACAAAAGATCGCGCTCTTCGGTGAAGATGTGGCGGTGCAAAGTTTCAGCGCAAAGCCGAGCGATGCGAAGATTGTGCGCGATGGCAAAACAGTTTCCGTGCTATTGCCGCGCAAGGGGGAAGCGATGTTGCAACTCAAACTGCTCGTGCGTCTCGGTGGTGACGTGACGAAACGCCAACTCACGTTCGCCATTCCTGCTGCGCTCACGAGTCGGCTCGCGTTGACGATTGATCAGCCGGATGCGGATGTGGAATTTCCCGGTGCGATTTCATTCAAGCGCGCCACACAGGCGCAAAGCACGCGGCTCGACGCGCTCATCGGTGCGGGTGAACGAGTGTCGCTCGCGTGGACGCCGCGTGTGAAGCGCGCGGCGGAGGTCGCAGCCACGGTCATGTGTCAGAACGCGGCATTGGTTTCATTTGGTGGCGGCGTGATGAGCGTGCGGTCGGTGTTGGATTATCAGGTCACGCAGGGCGAGTTGAGGTCGGCGCGCGTGAAGATTCCATCCGGTCAACGGCTGTTGCGCGTGGAAGGCGAATCCATCCGCACCTGGGCGACTAAAGAAGAGAATGGAGAGATGATTCTTGTCGTGGAGTTGTTGAAGGGCATGACGCCAAACTACCGGCTGACGGTGGAAACCGAGCGTGCGCTCGATGCCTTGCCCGCGACGACGAAAGTGGAGACGCCACATGCGCTCGACGTGAAACGTGAGACAGGCTTGGTGGCGTTGCGCGCGGACGACGAGCAGGAATTCACGGTGAGTCGCACGGATGAATTGCAACGCGTGGACACGGCGACGTTCGCGGCGACGGCGGCGGGGCAAGGCGCGACTGGTATCACGAGCGCGTTCCGTTTTCTGAAACCGGAGTTTGCTTTGGAAGCGCGCGTGTCGGCATTGCAATCGCAAGTCGAAGCCGTCGTTCGCAATCACATCCGCGTGGGTGATGAACAATTAAGCCTTTCGGCCACGGTGGATTATGTGGTGAAGCGCGTCGGGGTGTTCGCGCTGAAGCTCGCCGTGCCGGAAGGCTTCCGCATCGAGTCCGTGAACGGCGCAAACGTGCTGCAATGGAACGAGCGCAAAGACGCGGACGAGCGCGTGCTCGAAGTGACGCTCAAGGAACGCACGGCGGGCGCGTATTCGTTGCGCGTGGAGTTGGTCAAACAGATGAAGGGATTGCAAAAAACGCTCCCGCTCGCAGGCGTGTTGCCGCTCGGCACGCAAAAACTTTCGGGATTCGTTTCCGTTTCCGCCGAGCCAGGCGTGTCGGTGAAGACGGCGGCGTTCGATGGGTTGACGGAAATTCCCGTGGGTTTGTTGCCGAGCGGAAGCGCGGTCGCGAGCGAAAACGGTTTGCTGGCATTCAAATTCATCGCGGCAGAAACGGGCGTGGCTGCGGCGTGGAAATTATCCGTTACAACGGAGTCGGTTGAGCCTTGGGTGCGCGCAGAAGTCGCGAGCACGTTGACAGTGAGCGACGCGTTGGTGAACGGTCGCGCGTTGGTGCGGTTCGACATACAGAATGCGCCGGTGAAAGAGTTGCGACTAAAGATTCCGGCGGCGTTGAAGAACGTGGAGATCACTGGCGCGAACATCCGTCGCCGCGATCACACTGGCGAAGTCTGGCGCGTGGAGTTGCAGAATAAAGTGCGCGGCAATTACACGCTGACGGTGACGTGGGATCAAACGCGCAGCACGCAAGCGAACTTGCTCGAACTCGCTGGACTGAGCGTGGAAGGCGTGGAGCGAGAGACGGGAACGCTGGCGATTGCCGCGAAAGCGCCGTTGCAAGTGACGGAATCGAAAGTCGCCGATCTTCTGAAGCTCGACACGCACGAATGGCCGGAGTGGGCGGGGCAGCCGGACGTGAATGCTGCGCTCGCGTATCGTTACTTGCGTCCGGGTTACAAACTTGCCGTGGAAGCAAAACGTTATTCTGAAGCAGAAGTGTTACAGGCGTTGGCGGAAAGTTTTCATCTCGCCACAGTTGTCGCAGAAGACGGACAGATGATGACGTCGCTTTCCGTCGCGGTGCGGAACAACGGCCGGCAACATCTGGAAGTGGTGCTGCCACCGGGCACGACGGTGTGGTCTGCGTTCGTAGCGGGGCAGGCGGTGCGTCCGAGCTTGCGCGACGGAAAACTTTTGTTGCCGCTGGAGAACGCGGGAAGTGATGACGCGGCATTGACTGTGGAGCTGACTTACGTGAGCACGAATCTGAATCAGTTCCCGCGCGGTCACGGGAAGGTGAATCTGGTTTCGCCCACGCTGGATGTGCCGATGAAGAACGCGCGTTGGGAATTGTATCTGCCGCCGGATTATCAATACGACCAGTTCACCGGCACGATGACGCGAGAAGCGGGCGTGGTGGTGCAGACTGCCGTCGCCGACCTGCCCGCGCTGACTGAGGAATCGAGCTTCTCGGTTTGGGATTATTCCAAACGCGAATCGGCGGCGAAGGCCGAAGTGGCGAAAGATATGAAGTTGGAGATTGATAACGCGAAGAAAAAACTGGCCGAAGGCAACGTGAAGGAAGCCGCCAATTATTTTTCGCGCACGAAGAATCGCGGCATCAACAACGACAGCGACGCGGAAACCAAAGCAGTTGAGAAACAATTGAGGCAAGCGCAGGCGAGTAATCTCGTGCAGGCGCAGCAGGAGTTTTTGACCCGCAACAACAGCATGGGCGATCAACAGATGAACTGGGGTGGAACGTTGGGGATGGGGCGCGACAAGGTGGGGGCTGATCTCAACGCCGCCGCCGAGCAGCAGTGGGACAAGCTGCAACAAGCGCAGGAAGTCGCCGTGGCCAAGGTACGTCCGCTGCGGGTGAATCTACCGACGCGCGGACTGCGCCATTCGTTCGCGCAGGTGTTGCAAGCCGAGCCGGGCAAGCCGATGACGGTGAGCTTCATCGCCGAGAACGCGACGACCGTGAACTGGCCGAAGCGCGTGGCGACCGGATTGGCGGGATTCCTCGCGTTGTGGGTAGTGGTGGCGTTTGTGTCGAGTCGCGTGTCAGCAAAGCGATTTGTTGAAGCGTGAATTCCAACGATGGAAAATTCACCACACTAAAAACAGAAAACCGCCGCCGCCTATGCCTGCTGTTTGATAGGGACGTTGTCATTGTGAGCGCAGGCGGAAGAAGGCTGCACCCGGCGGCGCGGGAATTGTGAGCGACCAGTTGTTGGCGTTGAGCGCAGGAATGCCCGGTTGCGGTGACCACGCGACGGGCGCGTTGAGGTTTGTCGCGGTTTCAGTAACGAAAAGGTTGCCACCCGGATCCGGCCAGCTCAGGCGAATGTTTCCCGGCAAAATGTCATGCGTGATAGTTAAGACCGGCGGCAGGATCGGGCTGGATTCGAGGCGCACGTTGTCCCAGTTCACTTCGATACCCGGCCCGCTGTTCAAGTTCACCAGACGGATGCCGATGGGTTGACCGGCGAACACGTTTGACGTGGTGGTGGTCACGATCACGGTGGAAGTCAGGAAGCGTCCTTCGGCGAGGAGTAGGGAGTTGTTGTCCGACGCCAGCACGTTGGTACCAGCCAGCAGGTCAATGCGGTAATTGGGAAAGCCACCGAACAAGAACGGCGCATTGATGTCGTTGGCGATGTTCCCGACTTCGACGCGCAAAGTGTAGCGTCGCAGGGGTTGCAAAGTGGCGGCGAGTGTCTGCTGCATCCCGGCTTCGATATTGGCGTAATTGGTTTGGTTGGCCTGATTGTCCAACAGAAAAATCACGCCCACGTTTTGACCGTCTGGCGCCGGTTCGGCGTAGAGCGTGGTGGTCACGGGACGCAACACGCCGATGGTGCGGTTGCCAAAATTCAGTCCGTTGCCATACGCCGCCCAGCCGGGTGGCGCAGCCGTGGCGGAAAATGCGCCCGGTGCGATGAGGGGCAACTCAAAGCTGTGATTGTTCACGATGATCGAACTCGTGCCAGCGGCACTCAACGTCTCGGACAGCCACAGCGCGGCGGGCGAATCTTGATTGGCGGGAATGATGTGGCCGACGCCAGGCAGTCGAATGAACGTCGAGGAGACGCCAACATTCGTGAGCGCGGTGTGAAGCAACTGGCTGGCGAGGATGTTCACGTTCGGGTCGGCCTCGCCGTGAACGATGCGGAAAGGCGGCGCATCCGCTCTCACGAAGTTGATGGGGTTCACCGTGGCCAGCGTGGGCGGATTGTTCGTGGCGTAATTGCCGAGCAACCAGAAATCATAATTCTGTCCGGGCACGACGGTGGGTACTTGAAGCAAATCCGTCGGCCCGGTCATGTCCACGACGGCCTGCACGCGACTCGATTGGCCGAGATGCTCGCCGACATCGAAAAGATTCGTGTGCCCGGTGGTGCCGGTGAGCGCGGAGAGATGGCCGCCAGCGGAGAAGCCCCAGATGCCGACGCGATTGGTGTCGAGGTTGTATTGTGTCGCATTCGCGCGCAGCCAGCGGATGGCAGATTTCACATCCTGGATTTGCGTCGGGTGCGGCAAGCTCGCGGGATAGGACGATGGCGGCGGGTTCGTGGTGTAGCGATAACTGATGGCGGCGAAGGCGACATTGAAATTGGTGAGGGCGCGAGCGCGCGGAAAGTTCTCGTTCTCGGAAGCCCAACCGCCGCCGTGGACCCACACCACGACCGGCGTGGGCGCGGCGTTCGACGGCACGTAATACAAATCCAACCATTGCCGCGAGAGTCCGCCTGTGACGTAAGGCACATTGTTCGTGACTCTGTAATGTGCGGGCAACGTTTGCGCGCGGGACGGAGAGAGCGCGCAGCACCAGACTATGGCCAGGGCAGGGATGAGTTTCATGGGATTGTAATTGGCATTAAACATAAGCGGCTTCAATGGAAAAGTGTTTGTGTTCAGCGTGGGCAGATGACGGTGGCGTTGGCGGGGCAACTGGACGTGGTGGAGGGCGGCGCGAAGCGGACCACGGCGGAACTGCTCGTGCCGCAGACCTGGTGCGTGATGTTGGACGGGCAATGGATTTGCAGGGATGAGCTTTGCGCGAACACCCGCTGCGCCCAGAACGCCAGCAGTGTCAGCGAAACGAATCGGACGATGTGGAGTGTGTTCATACACGCTCAGATTGGAGGAATTGGCGTTAAGCGATCGTGAACGCCACATGAAATTTCTTTCACATTTGGCTTTCTCAAATCGTGATGGAAAAACGCCGGGGGCGATGATGAATAATGAAGGGCAGCTTCAATCGCCGTCATGCACAAAGGGAAAGCGGCGCACGTCATCCGTGGGTGAATTACACCTGCGCAGGCAGCCGCAGTGTGAACGTGCTTCCCACACCCAGCTTGCTCTCCACGGACACGCTGCCGCCGTGCGCTTCGATGATGGCTTTCACAATCGCCAAGCCGAGTCCCGCACCGCCGTGGTTGCGGTTGCGCGCCGTGTCCACGCGGAAAAATCGCTCGAACAATTGCGGCAGATGCTCGGGCGCGATGCCTACGCCGGCATCAATGATCTCGACGCGCGCCTCGTCCTGGTGTTGCGCGGCGCGAATGACGATCTGCTCCCCGGGAGGCGTGTGGCGCAGCGCGTTCTCGACGAGATTACGCACGGCGCGTTCGAGCGAGAAGACATCGCCAGGAATCGTGACGTTCTCCGAAAGTTCCAGTTGCAGCCGCACGTTCTGAACGGCAGCGAGCGGGGACAGTTGTTCGGCGACATCGCGGCAGACGAGCGCAATGTCCACCGGCACTTTCCCGCGCGGTGGCTGGCTGGCGTCGAGCGAGGCGAGGGCGAGCAAATTTTCGACGAGGCTGGAAAGGCGTTCAAGCTCGTGACGGTTCGAGTCCAGCGTGCGCTGGTACTCGGCTGGCGCTCGCTCGCGGCGTAACGCCACTTCGATCTCCGCCCGCAGCGCGGCGAGCGGTGTGCGGAGTTCGTGTGAAGCGTCCGCCACGAAGCGGTGCTGGCTGGCGTGCGCGGCTTCGAGACGGTCGAGCAGTTCGTTGAACGCGGTGGCGAGCGTGGCGAGTTCCGGCGCGTCGGGCGGCGCGAACAGCCGCTGGCGGCCCAGACTACTGAGGTTCACCTTGCGCGCCGTGTCACTGAGCGCGGCCAGCGGCGCGTTCCATTGGCGGATAAGAAAGTTCAAGCCCAGCGCGGCCAGCAGAAGCGCGGCGGTGCTTCCGCCGGCCAGCCAGAAAATCAACTGCCGCAGCGGACGATCCCGGTCTCGGATCAAAATCCCAACCTGCGAGTAGCAGACGAATTTTTTCTGATGCTCGATCCGCACGGTCGCCATCCGGTAGCGCGCGCCGTCCGGCCCCGTCGCGTCGTGGACGAGCACACCGAGCGGATGCGAGGCTAGGCGCTTGATTTCCTCGGTTGGCATGATGGCCTGCGCGAGGCGCGCGCTTTTGTAGAGCACGTTCCATCCGACATCGAAGGTCTGGCCGAAGCCGGTGTAGCGGTCGCCACGCCACGGCTTCTCGTCCGTGGCGAGTCCAGTGGGAAAGAGCGGATTGACCTGGCTGCCGAGGATGAACGCCTTGTCGCGCACGAATTGATCCGCGTCGCCCAGCAGCGTCTGGCGCGCGACGAGGAACACCACCACGCTGAACACTGCCAGCACCAGCGCGAGCCAGGCGAGTAATGGAGTCAATAGTCGTTGGCGCAAGGTGCTCATCGGGTCAGTGTCGCAGCACGCGGGTGAAAGGCGGGTGAAAAGTGGATGAAAAAACACTCATGTTCAGTCAGACCCGCGTTGGACCGTCGTGCCGCAACACATAACCCGCGCCGCGCACGGTATGAATGAGCGACGTGTCGAACCCCCGATCTACTTTCGCGCGCAAATGGGAAACCGTGACATCAATCACGTTGCTGAAGGAATCAAAGTTCTCGTCCCACACCTCCTCGGCGAGCCGCGTGCGGCTGATCACCTCGCCGGGATGCCGCAGCAGAAACGCGAGGACGGCAAACTCTTTTGCCGAAAGAGTGACTGGCTGGCCGCCGCGCGTCACCGTTCGCGCGCGGTAGTCCAGTTCCAAATCCGCATGGCGCAAATGCAGCGATTCCTTCGCGACCGGTCGCCGCAACACCGCTCGCACCCGCGCCAACAATTCCGCAAACGCGAATGGTTTCACGAGATAATCATCCGCGCCCGACTCCAGGCCGCGCACCCGATCCTCCACCGACTGTCGCGCCGTGAGCATGATCACCCGGATGCTCTGCCGCTCCGCGCGCAACGTGGCCATCACCGCCCACCCATCGCGCTTGGGCAGCATCACATCGAGGATTGCGAGATCAAAAGTCTCCGTGCATAGCCGATGCAGTGCATCCTCTCCGTCACGAGAGGTCTCGACGATGAAACCCTCCTCCAGCAGGCCGCGTGCGATTGCATCCGCAAGGCGCGCCTCGTCTTCGACGATGAGAATTCGCATGGGGACAAGTTTGACCAGATCAAATGCAGGAAGCGAGCTTGCACTATCGTGTGCGCGCAGGCTTTGCAGGCCGTGCGGGGCGAATCGATGACCGTAAGTTTCATCGCCGAGAACACGATTTATCATTCATCAATTCATAGCTGAATCATGACGGCGTTTTTCTGCCGTTCTGCGAAGACTTGTCCTCATTCCGTAAAATTACCAAGGCTCTGCCGTAGATAAAACCCCTGCATTTTCGCTTGCTCACGTTGCGAGGGGTTGGCCGTGGGATATGGTTCGCCACCAAAAATCAACTAGGTTCAGTTGGTTGGAGGGGATGTAACAAAGGAAGTAAAAGTCGTATGAAAAATCGTTCAAGTTGGTTGCGGATGTTGTCGGTTGTCACTCTTTCTGGGTCACTCTTCACGGCTGATGCTGCGATTGAAAGCTGGTCGGCAAGTTCAGGGCTTTGGCCGAGTCAGGCCAGTACCAACTGGTCTTACAACGGAAGCTCGCTGTCGGTCACGCCTGCGATTTACGGCCACTTCATGCTCATAGACACGGTTCAAAATCGCCGGTTGTCCTACTTTGAATCGGCGGGCTGCCTGGATATGCCGCAGACGCTCACGATTGAATTCAATATGCGCATGTGGTGGCGGAACGCTTGTTGGGACAACGTTTCCTCGGCGGCGGTCTATTTCGGATTTGGAAACGGATTGGGCAGCGCGTTGTATCTCGGACGTGATGACGTCTGGCTCTCCGGTGGAAACAATACGCGCGGCGCGGGCAACTCGTCTGTGGACACGGATGATGAGTTTCACACGTATCGGATCGAGGTATCCGGCATGTCGCTTGGCAGTGCGATCAATGTTTATTACGACGACGCGGCCAATCCGCTTTTCACAGGCTCAGTGGTCCACGATCTGGCCTTGAACGGAAATGAAGAGCGCATCGGATTCGGCGACATCACTCGGGAGGACTCTGGCGTCTCCAAGTGGGATTACCTCTGGCACAACGCCGCGTGTGTTCCGATCGAAGTCGTGCCCGAGCCGACGTCAGCCACGCTGCTGATCGCCAGCGGGAT
>JANNAO010000092.1:0-1605 GCA_031384405.1 Verrucomicrobiota bacterium
GTGAACACCGGCCCGCGCGTGGCGTGATACTTCCCGTCCTGCGGACTGTAAATCAGATTGCCCACGATGTCGGCGGGCAACAGGTCGGGCGTGAATTGGATGCGACGGAAGGTGGCTTGCACAGCGGAAGCGAGCGTGCGGACGGAAAGGGTCTTGGCCAGCCCGGGCACGCCTTCGAGCAAGACGTGGCCGTTGGCGAGCAATCCGACCAGCAGGCGATCTACGAGTTGTTCCTGACCGACGATGACTCGGGCGATCTCGGCGCGAAGTTTTTTTACCCAAGCAGAAACTTCGGCTGCGGGTTCGTTGAGAGATTGATTCATGCGCGAAGACTTTAGAGGTGCAAGGCGGACGACTCAAGCGCGCTGAACAAATTGGAGAAACTGGGCGCATTTGCCACTGTTCCCGATAACAACCCTGCCGGAGCGCGGCTGTGTCGTTTCTCGACCAGCCGCAGCAGGATGGAAAACACTGGAGTCTTCAGCAAAAACAATGGCCGGTCTTTTTTGAAGCGGCTGCGGCTGATCCCACCTTGCGGGACACAGCCACGCTCCAGAGGCAGCACCAAGTTTCTCGCTGAATCTCTACAAGTGTAAAGAATCCCATTGACGTTCTCTACACTTGTAGAGATGATGCGCCCGTGACCCCGCAACCCACCGAACTCACCGAAGCCGAATGGACGATCATCAAGTCCATCTGGGACAACGAACCTTGCAGCGCGCCTGCCATCCAGGAATTGCTCTTCAAGAAAACTGCGTGGACTTATTCCACCGTTCGCACGTTCATGGATCGCATGGTGGCCAAGGGTCTTTTGCGCGCGGAGAAATCCGGCAAGCTCACGGTTTATCGCTCCGCCGTCACACGCAAACAGGCGCAACGCGGCGAATTGCTTTACGCGCTCAAGCACGCCTTCAACGACTCGCTCGCGCCGATGGTTCAATGCCTGCTCGACACCAAGAACATTTCGCGTGACGAACTTGATCAACTCAAACGCCTCATCGCCGATCACGAACAAACCCGCAGCCCGAAGCGTTTTTCCAGCAAGAGCGGAGGCAAGGCGTGAACACTTTGCTCGCGTGGTTCAATTCGCCGGAGTGGACGCTCCTCGTGAAGACGCTGCTTCACACGCTCTGGCAGGCGGGCGGTTTGGCGTTGCTGCTCTGGCTCGCGCTGCGACGCGTTACAACTCCAGCCGCACGATACCGCCTCACACTCGGAACTCTTGCCGCGATTCTGGGAACAACGCTGCTCACTTGGGCCGTGTTGAAACAATCAGCAAAAGAACCCGCCGCGCCCGAATTCACATCACCAATAACACCCGCGCGCAAACCATCAGGCATCTCACCCGCAGCGAACTTTGGTGAACCCAGCGTCATCGCCTACGCAACTCCCATCCCCAAACCCGCCGAGCAAACACGCTGGAGCGGCTGGCTGGCATTGGCTTGGATGCTCGGCGCGGCACTTATGCTTGCGCGCGCAGGAATCCAAGTCGCCGGCGCGGAACGATTGCGCCGCTCCTGCCATCCACTCGATGATTCAAGCATCACACAACTGCTCGCCGAAGCGCAACGCGCGCTGAATCTCACCCGTCGCATCCGCGTGGCC
>JANNAO010000102.1:0-9241 GCA_031384405.1 Verrucomicrobiota bacterium
GAGTCAACGAGGCTCGCGAGGACTCTCGCCCCACCACCGCCACGCGCAGGGTTATCATTCGCTCTCCGCAAGTGGTTTTCTAGTTTTTGTATTCGGGCATCGTGTTTAGCCTGCGCAAAGCAATGTCACATCAGCCGGACAACATCTTCGCCGGGACGCAGGTGGTTTCGCTCGTGGAAGTGCGCGGGCCGAACGACTCGCTGGTGCATCCGCGTGGCGCAGTCGGCGTGGTGACGCGCACGCCGGCGGTGCAGGGGGAGAAATACCTCGTGCGCTTTCCTGATGGATTCGAGAAATCTCTGGAGGCTGCGCAGCTTGAAGTATTGAAACATTTCAAGGATCGGCTTGGTGTAGCAGCCGACGTGAGTCGGCTCACTTCAACAGTTGGGGGCGGGGACATTCAGAGCGGACTCACGTCCGCTGCTACGTTTAGTTTGGAGGATTTCATCATTTACCGCTGCGTTGTCGGCTCTCGCGCCTACGGACTGGACAACGACGAGTCCGACACCGACCGGCGTGGCATCTACCTTGCGCCATCGGAATTGCAGTGGTCGCTCTTCGGTGCGCCGGAGCAGTTCGAGGACAACGCCACGCAAAGCTGCTATTGGGAATTGCAGAAGTTTCTCACCATGGCACTCAAGGCGAACCCAAACATCCTCGAATGTCTCTACTCGCCGATGGTGGAAAAAGTCACGCCGTTGGGCGAGGAACTATTGGCAATACGCGATGCCTTCCTCAGCCAGATGATTTTCCAGACCTTCAACGGCTATGCCATGTCGCAGTTCAAGAAGATCGAGCAGGACATTCGCAACCACGGCGAAGTGCGCTGGAAACACGCTATGCACTTGCTGCGCCTGCTGCTCACCGGCGCGGCCACGTTGCGCGACGCCCGCGTGCCCGTGCGCGTCGAGGCGCACCGCGAACGATTGCTCGCCGTCAAACGCGGCGAACTGCCGTGGACCGAAGTGGGCACTTGGCGCAAGGAACTCCACCGCGACTTTGAATGCGCCTTGGCCGAAACCAAACTGCCCGAACGCCCCAACTACGAAGCAACGAATCGCTTCCTGATCAAGGCGCGGCGGGAGATGGTGAACCAACGATGAAGTGCAACACGCCCTGAATCATGATTACCGAGTTAACTTTGAAAAACTTTCGGGGATTTGAGCGACACGTCGTTCCTTTGAGGCCGCTGACAATTATCGTTGGCAAGAATAACGCGGGTAAATCAACGATTGTCGAGGCGTTACGGTTGTTGAGCGCAGTAACAAGTCGCTACCAATCGCTTGACTATCGGCGGCTACCAAGGTGGCTGGATCATAACCGTCGCGAACGCGCCGTTTTCCCATCAACGAAGGACTTTGATTTTCGACACGACGCGGTTTTTCATCGTCTTGGAGAAGCTCCAGCAGAAATTTCTGCCAAGTTCACGTCTGGCGAAAAGGTTGAAATCTTCATTGGCCCAGAATTGGAGGTTTTTGGGATCATCAAGGACGCTAGTGGTAATGTTATTGAAAGCAAGGCGCAGGCTAATCGAGTCCGATTACCTCAGGTCAGCATACTGCCGCAGATCGGCCCATTGCAGGAAGAGGAGCGCGTTCTCGACGAGAGCTACATTCGCCGGTCACTCGCATCTTCGCGCTCGTCTCTCCATTTTCGGAATCAATTGCATTACATGCGCCAACATTTCCGAAACTTCAAGGAACTGGTCGAAGAAACATGGCATGGGTTGTCTTTAGATGCGGTGGAACTCAAGGATTTACCCCCGACAGATCGGGGCGCATCTTTGTTTGTTCGAGATATGGACTTCTCCGCAGAAGTTGGATGGGTAGGTCACGGCCTACAAATGTGGCTACAAACGATGTGGTTTTTGACTCACTGCGCTGGTGCTAATAGCATGATACTTGATGAACCCGATGTATACATGCACGCAGACTTGCAGCGGCGGCTCATACGGTTGCTTCGGTCGCGCAAGCACCAGACAATCGTTGCCACTCATTCAATCGAAATCATGTCGGAAGTTGAACCCGACGAGATATTGGTGATTGATCGAAGACGAACAAAATCTTACTTCGCGGGCAAACATCCGACAGTGCAGAACCTTCTGGAAAGCATTGGAAGTATCCACAATATCCAGCTTGCGCGTTTGGGCGCGTCGCGTCGATTTCTCATGGTCGAAGGAGATGACATCGATTTTCTTAAGAGATTTCAAAACACCCTATTTCCAGATAGCCAAACCCCTATCGACACGATTCCGCACAAATCCATTGGCGGATGGAACGGTTGGGAACGCGCTGTAGGTTGCGCGACATTTCTCAATGACGAGGCAGGAGAAAGCATAAAGCCATATTGCCTTTTGGATTCCGATTACCAAACCCCCGATACCATTCAAAAACGGCAAAAGTCGGCAGCCAATCATGGAGTTCAATTGCACATTTGGAAACGGAAGGAGATCGAAAACTACCTTCTAGTTCCATCGGCAATTCTGCGGGTAATCCAAAGAGGTATTAAACCATCAGGAGAGATTCCAACACTTCAGGATGTGGAAAAGAAACTGGACGAGATAGCTGAACGCTTACGGATGGATACATTCAACGCTATGGCTACGGCGTTTCAAGACGAGGATCGATCCGGTGGTGTCACTGGAGCAAACAAAAGAGCTGAGGCTCGCCTTAGCGCAGTTTGGAAAAAGAATCCCGGCAAGTTGGTTGCGGTGTGTGGAAAAGAGGTAATTCATAAATTGTCGGAATGGTCTAACCGGAAATACGGTGTCTCTTTCAACGCAGTGAAGCTGGCCAGAGAACTTTCAATGTCGGAGATTGATGAAGAGGTGAAATTTGTGCTGTCAGCCATCGAAAGTTGCGATGACTTTAAGACGAACAACGCAATATGACCATTGACCCACGCCTTCAACGCATCGTTGCGGCGCAGCCGTATCCGCTGTTGTTCGCGACCATCAGCGGCGCGCACCTTTACGGGTTTCCGTCGCCGGACTCGGACTTTGACCTGCGTGGCGCGCATGTGTTGCCGCTCGAAAAGGTAGTTGGATTGGATGTGAGCGATGAGACGGTCCAAGACTCGCGCGTCATCGAAGGGCTGGAGATGGACATCGTGAGCCATGACGTGCGGAAGTTCTTCGGCCTGCTGCTTAAGAAGAATGGTTATGTGCTCGAACAACTTTTCTCACCGCTCATCGTCCACTCCACGCCGGAGCATGAGAAGTTAAAGACCATCGCGCGCGGCGTCATCACGAAGCATCACTCCCATCACTACTTCGGTTTTGCCGAGACGCAGTGGAGGTTGTTCCTGAAAGAATCGCCGCGCCGGGTAAAGCCGTTGCTCTACGTCTATCGCGTGTTGCTCACCGGCATTCACCTGATGCGCACTGGCGAGATAGAAGCGAACCTCGTCACGTTGAACGAGGAGTTTCGGTTGCCCTACATCGCCGATCTCGTGGCGCGCAAGCTGGCTGGCCCGGAGAAATCCACGCTGGACGATGCAGACATTGCGCTCTACGAAAAGGAATACCAACGGCTGCGGGCCGCGTTGCAAACCGCGCACGATGCGAGTCAATTGCCCGAGTCGCCGAGCGATGAAACCCGTGCGGTGCTGAATGATTTGTTGGTGCGTGTTCGTACCGGTAGTCCGTCAACTGGTTCGTGTCATTCGTGAGTTGCTGCTCTATCGGGAATGCGGCATCGCGGATGCCCCGCTCATTCTAAATGAAACAAATGCACCACGACCTCTCCGCAAAAAACCGTCGCCGTCGTGTCGTTAATAATCACGGCTTCCCTCGCGTCGGGTTTCCATGTTTAATCCCGGCATGAAACCAATCACAACACTGTTCGCGACGGCTCTCGTCGCATTTATTTCAAACACAGCTCCCGGTGCGGATGCGGCAAAGCCCGCTGGCACGGGCGATAGCTTCAAAGGCCCGCTCGGCATTCAGCTTTACAGCTTGCGGGATGAATTCAAAAAGGACGTGCCGGCCACGCTGGCCAAGGTGCATGGGTTTGGATTCCACGATGTCGAGCTTGCGGGCACTTACGGCAAGTCACCCGATGAGTTCAATGCGTTGCTCAAAGCGAATCATCTGACAGCCGTCGCCGGGCATTTCAGTTTTGAACGCTTCCGCGATGATCCAGAGGGTGTGGCCAAGGAAGCGAAAGCGCTCAAACTCCAATGGGCGGGCACAGCCTGGGTGCCGCACAAGGACGCGGTGACTGAACAGTGGGTGCGAGACACCGCCAAGGTTTTCAACAATGCGGGCGAAGTTTTGGCGAAGCACGGCATCAAGTTTTACTACCACAATCACGGCTATGAATTCGTCAAGACCATGGACGGAACGCTGTTCGATCTGCTCGTGAATGAAACGAAACCCGGCGTGGTGTATTTCGAGATGGATGTGATGTGGACGGTGTTCCCCGGCCAGGACCCAGTGAAGTTGATGGAGAAACACGCAGGCCGTTGGGCGTTGATGCACATCAAGGATTTGAAGAAGGGCGTGCCCACGGGTTCGCTTTCAGGTGGCACGGACAACAAAAACGGCGTGGTGATCGGCACCGGCCAGACGGATTGGCCCGCGTTGCTCAAAGCGTCTCAGAAGGCGGGCGTGAAGCATTATTTCATCGAGGATGAATCACCGGGCGTGCTGGAACAAATCCCGCAGAGCCTGAAGTATCTCGAGCAGATCAAGTTTTGAACTGCGGAGTGTGGTCGTCCTCGGCCACAGCAATCTTACGCGCGGCAGGCGATCAATGCTTGCCGCGTTTTTTTCGAGATGCGGACAAGTCTTTCAATCGCGCTGTTTCATTTTGAAAAAGAAGCAGCAGTTTTTCCCGTTCTTTAGTTTCAAGCTCCCTGCTGTGGCGCTGCTCTTGGGCAAGCAGTTTGATGGCTTCCTCGATATTGCGCGTTCGATCTTCCAGTTGCCGGATTATGTCACGATGTTCCTGCAACTCCCTCGACATGTTGAAGACTGCAAAAAGCCAATCGGAAAGAGTTTTCCACATGGCTATTTGCCGTAGAGAATTTCCTTAACCTCGGCCAGAAGCTCGACTTGAGGGCGTGCCCGACGAGCGTAGCGTTGACGTTCGGCGGCAAGATGCCGGAGAATTTTCTGCGTCTCAGCAAGATACTGCTTGGCCTGTGTTTCGTATTGGGACTCTTGGCTGGTCAATGCGGCTGCTTTGCTCATGGCACTATTTTATGTGAAGCGGTTCAGGTTGCAACGGCAAGTTTCCCGTAAAGCTGTTCAACGCTTGCCGCGTTTCTTTTTATAGCTGACAGGTTTTGCGGACGCGCCGCCCGTCGCCACACCTGCGCCATCCATCGTGCGCTTGAGTTCCTTCACCTGATCGCGGAGCAGGGCGGCTTTCTCGAACTCCAAGTTGTTCGACGCTTCGATCATCTCGGATTCGAGTTCGCGGATGGTTTCGGCCACGTCGAAGTCCACTCCTGCATCCCGGAGTAAGGCTATCGCTTTGTTATCGGCCTGATGCGCGACGCTGGAGAGACTTTCTTCCACAGCGCGCTTCACGCTGCGCGGTGTGATGTTGTGTTTGGCGTTGTATTCGATCTGGCGCTTGCGGCGATACTCCGTCACCGCGAGAAACTTCTGGATGCTTTGCGTCATCACATCGGCGTAGAGGATAACCTCGCCATTCAAGTGACGCGCGGCGCGACCGGCAGTCTGGATCAAACTCGTCTCGCTGCGGAGAAATCCTTCCTTGTCCGCATCGAGAATCGCTACGAGCGAAACCTCCGGCAGATCAAGTCCCTCGCGCAGAAGATTGATTCCCACCAACACATCGAACTCGCCTTTGCGGAGCGACCGCAAAATCTCCACGCGTTCAATCGCATCAATGTCGCTGTGGAGATATTGCACGCGCACGCCGGTATCACGCAGGTAATCCGTCAACTCCTCAGATGTGCGTTTGGTAAGCGTTGTGACCAACACGCGCTCCTTGAGATCGCTGCGCTTGCGAGCTTCTTCCATGAGATCGTCAATCTGACCCTTGAGCGGCTTGATCGTGACCTTGGGATCAATTAAGCCGGTGGGGCGCACGACGAGTTCCGCGACGCCGGGCGGAGTAGCGGCGGGCATCTTGCCTGCCGTAGAGGGTGGCATCTTGCCGCCCGGACTCGCGCTCGGATTGCCAGAGTCGCACGCGTTTTCAACGGTCTTGGAAGTGTTCGCGTTTTTTCCGCCGGGCTGGAAGCCCGGCTCTACGGCAGGCAAGATGCCCGCCGCTACCCCCGCACTCGCGCGTGCCCAACCAAGTTCGCGCGGCGCAGGCGTGGCACTCACATAGATCGTCTGCGGTTGCGCGGCCTGAAATTCCAGAAAGTTCAACGGACGATTATCCAGCGCGCTCGGCAATCGAAAGCCGTGATCCACCAAAACAGTTTTACGCGAGCGATCTCCTTCATACATGCCGCCGATCTGCGAGACGCTCACATGCGACTCGTCCAGCACGAGCAGGTAATCGTCAGGAAAGAAATCAATGATCGTCGCGGGGCGCGAGCCGGGTGCGCGGTTGGCGATGTGGCGGGAATAATTCTCGATGCCAGAGCAGAACCCCATCTCTTCCATCATCTCCAGATCGTATTCGGTGCGTTGCTTGATTCGTTGGGCTTCGAGCAGCTTGCCGTCGCGCTCAAACTCCGCGATGCGGATGCCCAGTTCCTCGCGGATGCTGAGGATGGCGCGTTTCATCTTGTCGCCCGTGGTCACGAATTGTTTCGCCGGAAAGATCATCGTGTTCGCCGGCGACGCGATCTTCTCTCCGGTCAGCGGTTCAAACTGCGTGATGCGCTCGATCTCATCGCCGAAAAATTCCACGCGCAAAGCATCGTCGCGACCGGCAGGGCACAGTTCAATCGTATCGCCGCGCACGCGAAACTGGCCGCGCTCGAACGTGATGTCGTTCCGCGTGTATTGCAGGTCCACGAGGCGCGAGAGGAATTGCTCTCGCGACAGCGACATTCCGACATGCAGTGGGATGACCATCTGTTCGTAATCCTCTTTGCTGCCCGTGCCGTAGATGCAGGACACGCTCGCGATCACGATCACGTCGCGGCGCGCAAACAACGAACTCATCGTCGAGAGCCGCAGTCGTTCGATCTCCTCGTTGATGCTCGAATCCTTCTCGATGAACGTGTCGGTGCGCGGAATGTAGGCTTCCGGCTGGTAGTAATCGAAGTAGCTGACGAAGTATTCGACGGCGTTGTTGGGAAAAAAACTTTTGAATTCCGCGTAAAGCTGCGCTGCGAGAGTTTTGTTATGCGAGATGACAAGGGTAGGGCGGTTGACGTTCTTGATGACGTTCGCAATCGTGAACGTCTTGCCCGAATCGGTAACGCCGAGCAGCACCTGATGCTTCGCACCGGACAACACGCCCTCCGTCAGCTTGGCAATCGCCTGTGGCTGATCTCCGGCGGGTTGATAGTCGGAAACGAGTTCAAACATGGTCGCACAACTGCGAGAATCAAATCGTCACCAGATTCAAACCCACCGCAGCGGCCAGCTTCTTCTGTCGCGTGTCGGTGCTGATGAACTCCGTCGCAACCAGAACTTTCGCTGCGGCACAGTGGAGAATGTCCAATGAGCGGCAGCCGACCGTGCCGGTGTGTTGCCCTGCCAGCTTCACAGCTTCGCGGAATATGTCAGGCCAGTCGCCACCTGCCGAAACCAGCACGCCCGATTTCAAATCCGCTTCCACCAGGCGTCGCGCTGCGGCGACTTGTTGCGGTGTCGCGTTGTTGAAAAAGGATTTGAGTTGAAGCGCGTTCACAAATTCCAGTTCGTGCAGCGGCGTGTAGCAGACGGGTTTGCCTTGAATGAGCGCGATGACTTGGGCGCTGTCCGGCTCGGGGTAGTAAAGTTTGACGAGGCAACCTGTGTCCAGATAGGTCACGAATCGCCTCCACGCCCGTCGGCAACCAGCGCACTGAGCGCCTTGCCCGCCGGTTGCTCGCCCCAGATGGATTTGGCGCGCGACAGAAAATCAGGCTGCGTCGCCGGAACGACTTTGGCGATGACCTTTTCTTTCTCTGTGAGTTCGACCTCCTCGCCGGCGGCGACCCATTCGAGAATCTGCGCCCAATTCTGCGGCGCCTGCTGAACGGTGGCGGTTTTCATGGGGCGAATATGACGTGTTTGTTGAACTGTTGCAAGGCGGCTGTTGGCGGCTGTTGGCGTGAGTTGGGCGCGGAATTGGACGCATCGCGCCTGACGGAATTGTGCGAGATGACAAGCGTTGGCCGGTTCACGTTCTTGATCACGTTGGCAATCGTGAACGTCTTGCCTGAACCTGTGACGCCGAGCAGCACCTGATGCTTCGCGCCGGACAACACACCTTCCGTCAGCTTGGCGATGGCCTGTGGCTGATCTCCGGCGGGCGCGTATTCCGAAACGAGTTCAAACATGTGTGGCAATCTTCCTGTTTCATCCCACCGACACCGGCACGAGCGTCATCGTGTCGTTGCCGAAAATATCAATCACCTTCACGGCGATGGTGTAGCGACCGGGCTTCGTGTAGGTGTGGGTGACGCTCGTCAATTCCAGCTCGCGCGACTGGCGGGTGCGGAAGCTCTGCCATTCGTTCTCGAAAATATACGCGCCCGTCCAGCGTTCCTCGAAGTCTTGCGCCTGCAACTCCAGCGCGCGTTGCGCCGGGGGCAGGCCGGACAAATCTCCTTGGACTCCGCTGACGCCCGTGCCGCGTTCCACCTTGATGATTTCCTTGCGGCTCTCGTAATCGAAATCCACCGCCCAGTAGTCCACCCAATCTTTCCAAGCCTTCGTCAGCACGTCGCGCGTAATGACGCCGTCTTTGTTTTTGCTGATCTTCACCAGCTTGCCCGCCTCGCACGTCACTTCGCTTTTGCCTTCTTTCAATTCGGCGGCAATCGCATCGGCGACCCCTTGCGAGTAATAGACGGAGAAGTCGGTCAACTCCACGGCCACGGTCATCTTGTCCTTCTTGTCGTAGCGCGGCGTGACTTCGATGTAACTCAAGTCGGCGAAACGCACCTGCCCCTTTTCCACCGCGCGCTTGTCGAACACTTCCGGCGGGATGCGTTTGAAGGCGAGATCAATGCCTTTCTGCTTTGCCTCCTCATACTCCTTGCCACTGGTGGACAGGCCCATCTCGAACTCGAACGCCAGCACGTCCACGCGCGACGCCCCGCGCTTGCGACATTCCGTGATGACTTCCTCCACGAACAGCCGCCCCACGGG
>JANNAO010000106.1:0-4435 GCA_031384405.1 Verrucomicrobiota bacterium
CGGGGTTATCCGTTCCGTGTTCTCGGCTGTTAATTTGTCGCAAGCAAAACATTCTGGCGATGCCTCCCCTGCTCTGCTAAATAATCCCGCGTGTTCGGGATGTTTAACAAGTCGTCCGCCGCCGAATCGTCCGCTCCCGGACCTTTCGGCAAATTCACGTTGCACGAATTGATCGCCACGGGCGGCATGGCGGAAATCTGGCTCGCCAGCGACAACAAGGGGAAACACTTCGCCGTGCGCCGCTTGCTTCCTGAATTGCGCGGCGACTCCACCGCGAAGAAACGTTTCATCAACGGCTGCGAGGCGTTGGAACAATGTCAGGGGCACGAGTGCGTCATCGGTTATCTCGAACACGGCAAAACAGACGGCGCGCATTATTGCGTGATGGAATATGTGGAGGGCGCGAACTTGAAAGTGCTTTACGCGCGACACGATCCCGTGCTGCTCGACAACGTGGCGCAAATTATTTTGGACATGGCCGAAGCTCTGGAACACGTCCACGAGAACCATTACATCCATCTGGATTTCAAACCGGAGAACATCATCGTCTCGCGCAACGCTTCCGTGCGACTCGTGGATTTCGACCTCGCTCAAGCCTATTCTGGCAATCCGCTCAAGATCACCAAAAATCCCGGCACGCCCAGCTACATGGCCCCCGAACAACTCGCCGGCCAGCCGATTGATCATCGCGTGGACATGTTTGCCTTCGGTGTTTCTGCGTACGAATTGCTGACCAACGAAAAACCGTTCGCTGGCGAAACCTCCACGGACATCCTGCACTCGCAGACAGACCGCTCCGATTTCAAAACACCGCGCGAGTTGAATCCCGACATCCCCGCCGGTCTGGAAAAAGCCATCCTCAAGTGCATCGAGCGCGACCCGGACATGCGTTATCCCTTCATGAGCGTGTTGGTGCGGGATTTGAAAACCGCGCTCTACGCCTGATCACGTCCAAGACTGTCGCAAAACAAGAATCCGGTTGCCGTCCCCGCACGCCGCCTCATACTTCTCGCAGAGATGTTCGCCGCTTTGAAAACAACCCTGATCAGTTTGCTCACAGGCATCGTCAGCCTGAATTCTTTCGCCGCAGACTGGCCGATGTTTCGCGGCGCGCCCGATCTCACCGGTGTGGCCGAAGGCAAACTTCCCGACAAACCCGCCCTGCTCTGGTCGTTCAAAACTCAAGGTGCGATCAAATCCAGCGCCGCCATCGTCGGCCACCGCGTCTTCATCGGATCAAACGACCGCCATCTCTACGCACTCGACTTCGCCACGGGCAAACAACTCTGGACGTTCACGAACAGCGAACCCATCGAGTCCTCCCCGCTCGTGTTGAATGGAACTGTATTCGTCGGCTCAAGCGATGCGCACCTCTACGCACTCGACTCAGCCACTGGTAAACAACTCTGGAAATTTTCGACCGGAGACAAAATCCTCGGCGCACCGAATTGGTTCGTGAATGGTGACAAAACAAACATCCTCATCGGCAGTTACGACTTCAGATTGTATTGCCTCGACGCCGCCACGGGACGAAGCAACTGGGTTTTCGAGACCGGCAATTACATCAACGGCTCACCCGCCGTCAGCGATGGCGTCACCACCTTTGGCGGCTGCGATGGGATTCTCTATTCCGTCACTCTCACGAACGGCAGCCTCGCGTTCAGCAACGAGATCAGCGCACCCATCGCTGCGTCCGTGGCACTCGCAGGTGGACGCGCCTACTTCGGACATTACGAGAACAAGTTTCTGTGCGTGGACCTCAAGGCTGGATCAAACGCGTGGACGTTCAGCGAACGACAATTCCCCTACTTCTCCTCGCCTGCCGTCACCCAAGACCGCGTCCTCTTTGGCGGACGCGACAAGAAACTTCACTGCGTCAATCGCACCGATGGCAAACCCATCTGGAGTTTCGCCACGCGCGGCAAAGTGGATTCTTCGCCTGTCGTCTGCGGGGACAAAGTGGTGGTCGGCTCGAACGACGGACGGATTTATCTCGTGTCGCTGAAAGACGGCAAACAACTTTGGTCGTATGAAATGGGGCAACCCATCGAGAGTTCGCCCGCCGTGGTGGATGGCAAGATCGTGATCGGTTGCGACGATGGAACGATCTACTGCTTCGGGACGAAAGGGAAATAACTCAAAGTTTCGTTGCGCCACCGGATTTGGGGAAACACTCGATCAATCTTTCCGGAGTTGATCAGCGAAATGAACCGCTGGCGAACCGGACGTGTTGGTAATTGGAAGCGAGCGTGATCAACGGCCTGCGAATCTTAGGTCAATGACTTTGACTTCCTTGACGGCGTGGTCTGCCCAAAACACAACGGCACTCTGCCCCACGATCACCACCTGCATGAGCCGTCCGATATTGTCGCTTTCGACATAGTCACCTTCGAGAAACGGATCTGTGCGAAGGTTTATCAGCAGTCGAAGAATCTGTTTCCGCTCCTTGGGTTTCATCTGCGAGAGCGACTCAGCAATGTGAGATTCCACAAAAACCGAATACGAACTCATTTCCCCTTCCTCTTGCCGAGGGACTTTTCCAAATCTTCAAGACGAACCCAGTTTTTGGGACTGCGATCATCAATCCGCCTGGTCATTTCTGTGCGCCATTTCGGGTCTTGCTGAAGACGTAAGTGGAGAAGAAACGCCGCCATCTCGTTCTGCCGCTTCTGCGGCAGGGCTGCAACTTCACGCATCAATTCGGCCATGCTCATGGCGCTAAAGTGTCATGGCGTTGGAGCAAAAGCAACGACGCTGAACCATTACCAGGCGACTACAACTGCCCCATCGCCTTATCGAGCGCGGCGAAGAGTTGGTTCATCGTGGCTTCCGTTTCGTCGCCCATGTTCGAGAGACGGAACGTCGTGCCTTTGATCTTTCCGTAACCGCCATCAATCAGGAAGCCCTGCTCCTTCACGAGCTTCTGCACTTTGGCGATGTCCACAGTGCGACCGCCGGGTTTCGCGCCGTTGTTGACGCAAGTGAGCGTGATGGACTCGAAACCTTTTTCCGGGAACAGCGTGAAGCCGTGCTTCGCAGCCCAATCGCGCGTCATCTGATTCGTCTTCTTGTGACGGGCGTAACGCGCTTCCAAACCTTCAGCGAAGAATTCATCCAGCTTGGCGCCCAAAGCGTATGTGTGAGAAATGCTCGGCGTGCTGGGCGTCATGTTGTCCTTCGCATTCTTCTCGAACTCCACGAAGTCAAAATAGTAACCGCGATCTTTAATGGTCGCCGCTTTCGCCAGCGCAGCGGGCGAGCAGGTGAACACTGCGAAGCCCGGAGGCATCGCCCAAGCCTTTTGCGTTCCGGCGAGCAGCACATCAATGCCGAGTTCATCAAACTTGATCGGTAACGCAGTCATGGAACTCACCGAATCCACGATGAACATCACGTCGGGATATTTTTTCTTGAGCGCGGCGATCTCATCCAGCGGCGACATCGTGCCGGTGGAGGTTTCGTTGTGGATCAACGTGAGCGCGTCGTATTCGCCCGTGGCGAGCTTCTTATCAATCGCCTCGGCGCGAATGGGAGAACCCCACTCAGCTTGCAAGCCATCGGCTTGTTTGCCGCAACGCTTGGACACATCGAGCCATTTGTCCGAGAACGCGCCGCACATGCAGTTGAGAACCTTCTTGGAAACGAGATTGCGGATCGAGCCTTCCATCACGCCCCACGCGCTGGACGTGGAAAGATAAACGAGTTGTTTGGTGGCGAGCAGTTGCTGGAGTTGCGGTTGAATTTTTGCGACGAGGTCTTTGTAACCCTGACCGCGATGGCCGATCATCGGCGCACAAAACGCCTTGTAGGTTTGTTCGCTGACTTCGACCGGTCCCGGAATGTGGAGTTTTACGTGTCCCATATAGGCGGACAATTTTTCCTGACCCCACGCTCAAAGGCAAGCGCGCGTTGAAATTTGAAAGCAGCCGTTGCCAAGCCTCTTGGGTCGCGCTATAAACAAACCATGAGCACGCGGCAGTTGATCGAAAAAGAAGTGGCCGAAATGCCTGAAACTTTGCAGCGCGAGGTTTATGATTTCGCCCGCTTCCTTCGTCACAAAAACGAAGTTGAATCCTTCAACGGTTTGCTGTTGAGTGAAACCGCGCTCGCCAAAGACTGGAACACGCCGGAGGAGGACGCCGCATGGGCAAGCCTGTAGTCGGCGAAGTCGTTGTTCTTCCGTTTCCCCAAACCAACTTGCAATCCGGCAAACGCCGCCCCGCGCTGATTGTCGCTGCCCTTCCGGGTGATGACCTCATTCTTTGCCAGATCACCAGCCGGAATCGCTCTGATGGTTTTTCGATCCCGCTGGCGATTGACGATTTTGAGAATCCCAAAGGGATTCCATCTTCCAGCCCAGTGGTTGCGAGGAACGAGCTACCCTGGGTAGGCAAACGCAGAAATCTTCAACCCCAACGGGGTTGCATCACCCTTT
>JANNAO010000135.1:0-3636 GCA_031384405.1 Verrucomicrobiota bacterium
GTAAACGCAGCGCACTTCAAATTGCGTAGTGACTCTGAACCGGCGGGTCTTGCAATTGCCCCGGTAGCGCGGCTGTGGCGAAGACCAGCCGCAGCACTTCAAAAATTCCGGCCACTGGTTTTGATAATGACTCCAGTGTTATCTACGCTGCTGCGGCTGGTCGAGGACGCCACAGCCGCGCTCCGACAAAGTCAAAATGCGCCCGCTCTGAAGAAGTTTTAATCAGGAAGCCAAGAAGCCGTGAACCGCAGGTGTTCCCGGGTTCATGGTTTCCTTATTCAAACAGTCTGCCCGCCTCCGCGTCACGGCAGCCACTGGACGCGGAAGAACCGGACAGAGTTGGTGATCGCGGTCGTCTTGGAGACGGAAATACTTGTGGCGCTCACGTCGCCTGCCACGTCGCTCCACAAGACATCGGTGAGCGCATCTTTGAATTGCACGCGGTAGTTCCAGCCGGGCACAGATTGCCAGGTCAGGGTGACATCACTGCCAGCGTTGGTGATGCTGGTTATCAGCGGCGGACTTAACGCGGCGACCATTTTTCGGATCATGCCATCGCTCTTGCTGGTGATGTAAAGCTCGCCGTCATTGTCCTGGGCGATGCGGATGTCCGCGCGTCCGCGTCCGTAGGCAACACCGTTTATGTCCAGCTTGCCTGCGCCGGTGCTTTCTGCTGAACCCGGTAGGCGTTGTGCACCGGGGTTGCCACCTCGGTTCGTGTAAGTGACCGCGCAGATGTCGAACATGCGCCAGCGGGTGAGTCCTGCGTCGGGATTGTCGTTCGGATGATTGTGAACGATCTGAAGTTCGTAGGAGGTGGCGACCGTGTTCCGGTTGCCGTCATCGGCGGCAAGCATTTCGTCGTAGTTGGCATAGAACAACCGGCCGTTGGGGATGTCACCGAAGATATATTTGCCGTAAAGCGCGGGCATCAACGAACCACGATAGACGAACCCGGCGGAGATGCCGTCGCCATCCCAATGGCTGTATTGCGCCACGGGATAGATCGGCGTGACAGTGGACACGAGGCCGGTGACGATCAACGCATCGTTGGTCGGGAAAGCCACTACGGGCAACTGCTGGCTGCCGGTGAGATTGGCCCCGCTGATGAACAACTGCTCCGGGCCTTCGCGCTCGGAGTAACCGTAATTCCCACCTTTGTTGACGATGTTGACTTCCTCCCATGAATTCAGCCCGATGTCATTCTCGATGATTTTATTTGAAACCACGTCCCACGAGATGCGATGGCAGTTGCGGAAGCCATAGGCAAAAATCTCTTTGCGCAATCCTGCCAGGCTCACGGCCACGAAGGGATTCGTATCCGAACCCGTGGTCGGGATGCGATAGCGACCATTGGCACTCAACTCATCTGCCGGACGCAGGTTGATGTCCGGTGTGATGCGCAGGATTTTGCCCTGCAACGCATCGAGCCTTTGCGGCGTGGTGCGCGTGCCAGAGGTTTCACCCGCAGCACCGTCTCCTTGTGCGATGTAGAGATTGCGGTAATCCGGATGACCCGGCGTGGCGAGCGGATTGAATAACAGATCGCCCAGCGGATGGATGCGGCTGTTGAGACCGACGCGCAGAATTTCACGCGCCGTGCCTTCAAAGGTCGCGTTGGCGATGTTCGTGTCCCGCCATTCCACGGCGATGCTTTCGTAGGTCACGGTGCCGGTGGGCGGATTGATGCGTGCCGTCGTGGTGTATCCGGCGAGGTTGAGCGCGGGCAAAGCGGTGTTGACGGGCATCGCGTTGGCGGTGGAATTAGTCTCCAGATGCGAGGTGTAGAAGATGCCGTTGCTCCCGTATTCCGGATCGAACTCAATCGGATTCAGTCCGCCAGCGAATCCACCTGCGTTGTAGAAGCGCGGAAAGATCGCCTGAAAATTGATGTAAGGCGTGAACGCTTTGTTGGTCTTGTTCAAGATGTAAAGCTGGCGGTTCATGTCCACGACGAAGAAGCGTCCTGCCGACTGCGGCACATTCGCAGGCTCGGCTCTCACGAATGAGACGCGCGCAAGAAGATCATTCATGACCGGCGCATTGGTGGGAGTCGAGATCGAACCGCCCCGCCCCGACAACGGCACCGTCGCATAATCCTCCAGCATCACCGCCGCGCCGCCCTTGTTGATGACGAAGTTGGTCGGATACGTGATGTTTGATTTACCCGCAGGAACGAATGCGAGCATCGCTGCGAGAAACGCAGCAGCGCGGACGGCGGAATGGCGGCTTGAATGGTGAAACGCGGTTGAGGCTTGGTGCGACATAATAATTTTGATCGTGACCATTCTTCCACGAACCAATACGGCTGCAAACCGATATTTGCGGCAAATCACAGTTGGCTTTGTGCATCAGCGGAATGCTTTTGGGATTGGGCGAAGTGAGTTTTTTGATCTCAACCTGCACTTGCGCTTGAACCGCGCGCCGCGATTCCCATAATTCCCGCTCTATGACGATCAATGACACTTTGCTCACTCTCGAACTGCCCGGCATTAAGAAGCTCAAGAGCGGAAAGGTGCGGGAGATTTTTGACCTCGGCGATTCCTTCCTCTTCGTCGCGAGCGACCGCATCTCGGCGTTCGATTGCGTGATGCCCAATGGCATCCCGCGCAAAGGCGAGGTGCTCACGCAGGTATCGCATTTCTGGTTCGATCAAACTGAGTCGCTCGTGCCGAATCATCGCCTCGTGAAAGCGGGAGAGTCGTTCAACGTGCCCGCCCTCGCGCACATCCCGGCGGAGACGAAAGCCGCACTCGCCAAGCGCGCGATGATCGTCAAGAAAGCCCAACCGCTCGCCGTCGAGTGCATCGTGCGTGGTTATCTCGCCGGGTCAGGTTGGAAGGAATACAAGAAATCACAAACTGTCTGCGGTGCGCCGTTGCCTGCGGGTTTGCAGGAATCGTCCGAGTTGCCTGAGCCGATCTTCACACCGTCCACCAAGGCCGAAACGGGTCACGACGAAAACATCTCGTTCGACGAGGCGAAGAAAATTCTCGGCGATGACATCGCCAATCAAGCGCGCGACCTGAGCCTGAAGATCTACAAGTTCGCCCGCGACTACGCCCGGCAACGCGGCATCATCATCGCGGACACAAAGTTCGAGTTCGGCCTGTTCGAGGGGAAATTGATCCTGATTGACGAAGTGCTCACGCCCGACTCGTCGCGCTTCTGGCCCGCCAGTGAATACGCGCCCGGCAAAGGCCAGCCCAGCTTCGACAAGCAATTCGTCCGCGACTATCTCGAAACGCTGACGTGGGACAAAACCCCGCCCGCCCCTGCGCTCCCGCCCGAAGTCATCGCCAAGACGCAGGTGAAATATCTGGAAGCTTACGAGAAGCTGACGGGGAAGAAGCTTTGAATAGGTCGTGTTTTCAAAGCCTGTTTTAGCTGCGGAGCAGCGGTAGAAGTTAGCCCACGGCGTGAGCCGTGGGTGGGTGGAAAAACAACACAAGCCCCTGCCGGGGCTTGATACTCCCTTCTCTGTCCCACGGCTCCCGCCCTTGTCATTACCCACAAGTTTTTCATTTTGGTTGGAGGGTGGCTAATCCTTGGCACATCCACATCAAGCGTTGCCAGCCCCGCCAGAGGGTTTGCCAGCCGGGCATTCCATCGTGCTTGCGCGCCAAAAATCCTCCC
>JANNAO010000159.1:0-9148 GCA_031384405.1 Verrucomicrobiota bacterium
TCGCCTTCCAGCAGGCCGAGGTGTTCCTCCACATGTTTGCGTTCGGCGAAAACAATAACGAGCGTCTGAAGTTCATCTGGCGCGGCGCCCGCTTGTGTCGGCATGGGATGAACGCTCCACACGGCCTGACCCACGGGGATGGGTGAAAGTTTTTCCAACTGCATCTCCACCATCGAGAGCGTCTCGGCGAAGTTGCTCGGTGGAAGTTGGATCACGCGGAAGAAGACCGATTCCGGCGGCAACCACGCGATGTTGAGGCGCGGCTGCAAGAGTTGATGCCAGTTTTTCTGCGCGACATGCGGCGGCAGGGATTCGCCCGCACCGGCAGAGAGTTCGCTCTTCAGCGCGACCTCGCCCTGGGCGCTGAATTGCCAGAGATGGCGGTCATCGCCAACGCTTCGCAGGACATTGCATGAATGGACGCGGGTCTTGCTCATGTCAGTTGGCTCTTGGTCCAGATGCCGGTCTTCTCATTGTTACCGAGCGCATCGAGATGTTCTTCGATCTGCGTGACGCGCAGGATTTCCTCGATGGTGGTGATGCCGTTGCGAACTTTGTTCCAGCCATCGTCGCGCAAAGTTCTCATGCCGCCTTCGATGGCGCGTTGCGCCATGGTGGACGATGCCGCGCGACTCAACACCAGCGGGCGCAAGTTTTCGTTCAACACGAGCAACTCGTAGATCGCGAGACGACCTTGATAGCCCTGCTGACGGCACGCTTCGCAGCCCGCGCCGCGCATGAAGGTAGTCGAGTCCATGTCCGCTTCCGGGAAACCAATCTTCTTGAGATAGCTGCGCTCGACCTTTTGCTCGGTCTTGCAGTGCTTGCAAATCGTGCGCACGAGACGTTGCGCCATGATGCCTTCAACGGATGACGCCACGAGGAACGGCTCAATGCCCATGTCAATCAACCGCGTGAACGCGCTTGGGGCGTCATTCGTGTGAAGCGTGGAGAAAACCAAGTGACCGGTGAGCGCGGCGCGGATGGCGATCTCCGCCGTCTCCAAGTCGCGAATTTCGCCGACCATGATCACGTTCGGGTCCTGGCGCAGAATATGGCGCAGTCCCATCGCGAACGTCAGACCGATCTCCGGTCGCACCGCAATCTGGTTGATGCCGCGCAACTCATATTCCACCGGCTCTTCAATCGTGATGATGCGCTTCTGGATCGAGTTGATCGTCGAGAGCATCGCGTAGAGCGACGTGGATTTACCAGAACCCGTCGGGCCGGTGACGAGCAGAATGCCGTGCGGCTTGACGATGATCTCGCGAATCGCAGCCTCGTCCTGCGGCGCAAAACCGAGCTTGTCCAAGCTCATGAAGATTTTGCCGCGTGAAAGCAAGCGGAGCGAAACCGATTCGCCGTAAACTGTCGGCACGGTGGAAACGCGGATGTCAATTTCCTCGCCCTTGATGCGGACGTTGATGCGTCCGTCCTGCGGCAGACGTTTCTCGGAGATGTTCATCCCGCTCATCACCTTGATGCGGGAGATCAGCGCGGCTTGAAAGCGTTTCAACTGCGGCGGCATCGGGGTTTGATGCAAGATGCCGTCAATGCGGTAGCGGATGCGGAGTTCGTCCTCCTGCGGTTCGAGGTGAATGTCCGTGGCGCGTTCCTTGTAAGCCTCCCAGATGACTTGGTTGACGAACTTGATGACGCTCGCCTCCTGATCGTCCTCGGTGATCTCCTTGTCCGTGGGCAACTCCAGATCGAGCGGCATCTCCTCGCCCATCTCGTCGAGGGTTTCTGCGCCGACGCCGTAATATTTCTTGAGCGCCTTCTCGATCTCGGCTTTGGGCGCGAGCGCGAACTGCACCGGGCCATGTGCATCGAAGCGCACGGCATTAAGCATGGCGGTGTCGAACGGATTGCTCACGACGACCTGCACCGAGCCGTCTTTCATGGCGGTGGGCAGAACGCCGTATTGGAACGCGACCTTGGTGGAAATCTTGAGACGCGCCTCGTTTTCGGGAGCGAGCTTGGTGAGATCGAGATACGGCCAGTTCAATCCTGCGGCGAGACGTTGGAGAAAAGTATCCTCCGGCAAACCGAGTTCACGGGCGAGAAAGGAGAGGAAGGAATCTTGCGATCCATTTTCCACGGCGACGCGCCAAGCCTTTTGCACTTCCTCATATTGGTCGGGCATCACTCCGAGGACGGAGGCAAACAGGATTTTGACAGAGTTAAACGCCATGTAATTTAGTCGTCGTACGAAAGACTGAACGCCGGAGGCTAGAAAAAGTTGCGATAAGGGTCAAAGAATTAAACCTGCGCGCTGAAGATATTGTGCGTGATCGCGGGGGAGATTTTAATAAGGAAACCAAGAAACCAGGAATGGACGGAGAGAATCATTCCCATTCCTGTCTTCCTGGATTCCTTATCCAATCAGCTTCCGCAGTTTCCAAATCTCGACATCCGCCCGCGTTTTTCCTGAAATGTTCGCGATGACTGTTATTCGTCCCAAGAATTTGATCCGCCCGCTCGTCCACGCTCTCCACGCCTACGTCCCTGGCGAACAGCCGAAGATCAAGGGACTCATCAAGCTCAACACGAACGAGAATCCTTATCCGCCATCGCCGCGCGTCCTGCGAACGGTGAAAGCTGCGGTGGATGGACGGCTGCGGTTATATCCGAATCCCTCGGCGGAACGATTGCGTGCGAAGCTCGCGAAGCTGCATCGTTGCAAACCGGAGAACATCATCGTGGGCAACGGCTCGGATGAAGTGCTGGCGTTGGCGGTGAGGTGTTTCGTGGAGCCGGGTCTAAAGCCTAAAGTCTCAGGTCTAAAGTTGTCGGACTCGCGAACCGTCGTGCAGTATTTTACGCCCAGCTATTCACTTTATCCAGTGTTGGCGGAAACTCATGGCGCACTCACGAACGGCGTCCCGCTCAATGGAGACTTCGGTCTGCCGAACCTCGCTGAGTTGAAGCGTGGTAAAAAATGGGACTTCAACGCCGCGCTCACACTCGTCACCACTCCCAACGCGCCGAGCGGACGCGGTTACTCGACGCGCGAACTCGATGCACTCTGCAAAGCCCAGCGCGGCGTGATCGTGTTGGACGAGGCTTACGTGGACTTCGCTCGCGAGAACGCCATGAAGCTCGCGCTCAAACATCCGCATGTGTTGGTGGCACGGACGTTCTCGAAAGCGTATTCGCTCTGCTTTCAGCGTGTCGGATATTTTGTCGGCAACGCAGAACTCATCGCCGCACTTCACAAGATGCGCGATAGCTACAACGTCAACGGCCTAGGTCAGATTGCTGCCGAAGCCACGCTGGACGATCTCAAACACTACCGCGCAAACTTTAAGAAAATCATCGTCACGCGTGAGAAGTTAAGTCGCGACCTCACCACGCTCGGATTCCGCGTGTTGCCCAGTCAGACGAACTTCATCCTCGCCAAGCCGCCGCTGTTCCCCGCGAAAGCCTGGCTGCAAAAACTTCGCAACCGCAAAATCCTCGTGCGTTGGTTCAGCGCGCCGGAAGTCAGCGACTATCTGCGCATCACCATCGGCACGGCTGCGGAGGCGAAGGCTATGGTGAAAGCGGCGAGGGCGATTCTGTCAACCTGCCCCGTCACCTGAACTGCCAAAGAAAAACATCATGACGAAAGCAGTTCTCACTGGAATATTGCTGATCTCGCTCGGCGCGATCATGTTCGTTCGCGGGAGTGGTAACAAACCTCCGGCGATTGAATACACCGACCCCGTCTCACAAATGCTTGAAACCATTCGCAAGAAACACAACTTGCCCGCGCTGGCCACCGCCGTAATCGTGGATGGCAAAATTGTGGTGACCAACGCGGTCGGCTTTCGCAAAAGCGGTGGCCCAGAGCAAGTCGCGGTGAACGACAAGTTCCACCTTGGCTCGGTCACGAAATCAATGACGGCCACGGTCGCGGCGATGCTGATCGAGAAGGGGGAAATTTCCTGGACGACGACCATTGGCGAAGCCTTTCCCGATTTGAAAAGCGAGATCCATCCCGACTATCTGGGCGTCACTCTGGAACAGCTTTTGTCCCACCGCAGCGGCGCTCCCGGAGATGCTCCGGGCGATCTATGGCGCAAAGCCTGGGCCGCGACTGGCACGGCGGCGGAGCAACGACTGGCTTTTAGCAAAGGGATTCTGGCGCGCAAACCGGAAGCGAAACCCGGGACGAAATATATTTATTCCAATCAGGGCTACACCATCGCTGGGGTGATGCTTGAGAAAGCGACCAGCAAAACGTGGGAAGACTTGCTGCGCGCGATGTTGTTTGAACCGCTCGGCATGACCACCGCCGGATTTGGTACGCCCGCCTCGGTTGATAAAGTTGATCAACCGTGGGGTCACACAAAGAAAATGCTTTCCGTCCGCGAGCCCGTTCCGCCCGGCCCCGGTGCCGACAATCCGCTGGCGATCAGTCCGGCGGGTGCGGTGCATTGCTCAATGGGCGATCTGGCAAAATATGCGGCGTTCCACATGGCGGGCGAGCGCGGCGAAAGCAAATTGCTCACAGCGGAATCTTTCAAAAAATTGCACACCGCCGTCGCCGACAACAATGATTACGCCCTCGGCTGGATGGTGCGGAAACGCGGGTGGGCCAATGGGCGCGCACTGATGCACAACGGCTCAAACACGATGTTCTACGTCGTCGTCTGGATGGCTCCCGAAAAAAACTGCGCCGTGATTGTCGCAGCAAACGTCGGCGTGGATGAGGCATTCGCAGGCTGTGATGAAGCGGCGGGAAAACTGATCAATCAATATTTCGGGAAGTAATGGTTTCTTTCTACAAAGCTCCAACATCCAAACACCAACTCCGATAAATCGCGAGTGAACCACCAGAGAAGCTCCAAACTTCAAACATAACGCCGGGCGTGCTTGGAGCTTGAGGCTTGGGATTTCTCTGGAGCTTTGTGTTTGGAGCTTATCCGGCCGTGCTCCTTTCGTGGCATCTGTGTCTCCTTTCTGTTCACGCACCACGCACCACGCACCACGCCAGCCTGATTTCCAGCAGAGGCATTTCTCCTGCTTGGTTCTGAGCGTGTACCAGGAATTTTTCCGCCTCACAGAAGCGCCGTTCGACATTACGCCGAACCCGCGCTTTCTGTTCTATTCCGCGAAACATCGCGAGGCGTTCAATCATTTGCTCTACGGCATCCGCGAACGGAAAGGTTTCGTTCAACTCACCGGCGAAGTCGGTGCGGGCAAGACCACGCTCTGTCGGGCGGCTCTGGAACAACTGGATCAGCATTACACCACCGCGCTGATCTTGAATCCGATGATGAGCGCGGACGAACTCATCCGCGCCATCGCTTTGGAATTTGGTTTACCGGTCACGGGACTTGATCGTCTGACCACGATGGGTGTCATCAATCAATTCCTTCTTCAACAAGTCGAGCGCGGCAAAGACACGGTGCTCATCATTGATGAAGCGCAGGATTTGACCGACGACCTGCTCGAACAAGTGCGACTGCTTTCCAATTTCGAGACCGACAATCGCAAGCTGCTCCAGATCGTTTTGATGGGACAACCTGAGTTGCGAGATCGGTTGAACCAACACAAGCTGCGTCAACTGCGCCAACGCATCACGGTGCGATTCCATCTGCCGCCGCTCTCGCGTGACGAGATGGGGAAATACATCACGCATCGTCTGCATGTCTCCGGCGGGAACGGCAAACCGTATTTCACCAAACCCGCGCTCTGGCGGGTGCATCGTTACAGCGGCGGGATTCCGCGTCTGGTCAATGCGCTTTGCGATAAGGCGCTGCTCGCCGGATTTGTGAACGAGACCGGTCGCATCAGTTACAAACTCGTCGGTCGCGCCATCCGTGAACTGGAAGGGAATGTTTAACCATAACCAAGAGCGTGACCAACCGCCTTCCACCATCAACTATCCACTAATCCACCATCCACTTTTTCCACCATGAGCCTCATCAACGACGCCCTCAAACGGGCCAAACAAAATCAGGAAGTAAATCCACCCGCCACACCGCCGCTGGAGTTTCGCCCGGTTGAATCCAGTCAAAGTGACGGTCGCCGCACGAGTCTGTTGCTCGTCGGTCTCTCTCTCGTGATCGTAACCATTGTCGGCATGTGCGCTGCGCTCGTTTGGTATGTTTCGCAAAAGAACGGCCCTGCGTTGTTAGTTGAAGCGAGTGCAAATCCTCGATCAGCCGTTCCACGAACGAACGCCCCGGCTCAACCCGCGCCAAAATCAAAACCTCCGGTGATGGTCGTTGAACCCGCCATCGCCGCGCCTGCCGCGACGGAAACCGTGGCGACCACATCCGTCACCAACGAGCCAATCGTCGCTGCCGTTGTCGCAGCGGTAGAGGCGTTGAAACCTGCGCCGCTCAAGTTGCAGGGGATTTTCTTCAACCCGAAGAATCCCTCTGCAATCGTCAATGACCGGACAGTCAGCCTCGGCGAGCGAGTGGGAGGATTCTTCGTTCTCTCGATTTCACCCACAGCCGTGACGCTCGCGAACAACGCAGCCACGAATGTTTTGAGTTTGTCTGAGTAACAACTTCCCGGCACTCTCCGCCCACACATGATTGCATCTTTCCGTGAGAACACAGCGAAGTCGCCCGAATTCGCGCGCTTCATGCCGTTTGTCGTCTGGGTCGCCATCACGGCCATCGGCGGAATGTCTGGCGGCAGTGCCATGTTCTGGAGTTATCCGCTGAAGATGGCAGTGGGCGCGTGGATGATCTGGGAGGTCAGAAAATTCATTCCTGAGATGCGTTGGACGTTCAGCGTGGAAGCCGTGGTTGTGGGCATCGTCATCTTTGTGGCGTGGGTCGGGCTGGACCCGTTCTACCCGAAAAACTATCTCCTGTTCAAAGATACGCCGGAGAGCATCTGGAATCCCTTCACGCACTTCGGCGCAGGCTCGGCCATCGCCTGGACGTTCATCGTCATCCGCATCTTCGGCATGACTGTGCTCGTGCCGCCGATTGAGGAAGCGTTCTATCGCTCGCTCGTCTATCGCTACATCGTAAAATACGATTTCACCAAGGTTGCGATGAATCATTTCGACGGTGTTGCAATGGGGTTGTGTGCGTTGCTGTTTGCGGCGTCGCATTTCCAGTGGTTGCCCGGAATCCTCTGCGGCCTTGCCTACCAATGGCTCGCCATCCGCCGTGGACACCTCGGTGACGCCGTGACTGCCCACGCGATCACGAACTTTCTGCTCGGCATTTACGTCGTGTGGAAAGGCGGCGAGGCGTGGAAATTTTTCTGAGCGCGGAGTCCGATCACCAAACTTTTTTGTTCACAAAAAAGCCCGCCTGAGTTCACCGGGAGTAACGAACACGACCTTGATTCCATTTATCGTGCGCTCATACATTGGGCCATTTAGCGGGCTGACGACAAAGTTCCTACCCCGGGAATAATGTTCGCGAAATGCTGCAATGCCCCGCGTCTCAAAAGCGTCCGGCTTCCATTTGCACTCGACGGCGTCAACGGTTTCACGCCCACGCGGGATCACGAAGTCCACTTCGCGCTGCTGTTTGTCACGCCAGAAGTGGATGGTCGTCAAAGCCGCCGCGATCAGCGAATCCAGCACCAGATGTTCCCATAGAATTCCGCAATCATCCGCACGCAAACGATCCCACCCGCGAACGTGACAGACCAGCCCAGTATCAAATCCGAAAACCTTGGGTTGAGCGATGATCTCGCGGCGTCCTCCGCCTGAAAACGGACGCACCAGATGCACCACATGCGTGATCTGATAAACCTCCAACCAGTTCGTGACCGTGGGCCTGCTGATCTGACTCTCTGCGGCGAGCTTTGTCACGTCCAGCATTCCACCGCTCTGACGCATCAACAACTCAAGCACGCGCAAAAACCCGGCGCGCTTTTCCAGCCGAAACAACTCCTGCACATCGCGGGCAAAATAGGAATCCATCCACTCTCCATAAAACTCCGGTTCGTGAGTGGCGGCGAGCAATGCCGGTGGCAATCCCCCACGCAACAGGCGATCTCGAATATCGTTGATCCCAAATGCAGGCGACTCCTCATGCAATACCGGTACAAATTGCACCACCCGTTTGCGTCCGGTAAGGCTGTCGCGAAACTTCTGTGTGGCGGCAAGAGTTGAGGACCCGGTCGCCAGAATCCGGAGTTTTGGAAAACCGTCGGCGGCGATTTTCAACAGGCGGCTCGGATCGGGAAGCTGGTGGACTTCATCCAACACGACGCATTTTCGCTTCACAGATCGGAAGAAGCTTTCCGGGTCGCGCAACCGCTCTGCCACGCTCGGCAGATCGCAGTTAAGAAACTCCGCATCAGCAAGCCCCTGTCCAAGAATGGTCTTACCAGTGCGCCTCGGTCCAGCCAGCCAAACGATGGAAGCTTGTTTCCAGGCTGAATTCAAACGGTCAGTCCAAATGGGTCGCGTGATCATTTAAGGCACACTTTACGTATAGACGCCTATCCGTAAAGCGTAAAATCACAATGGCTCGCCATCCGTCGCGGCCATCTCGGCGACGCCATGACTGCTCATGCGATCACGAACTTTCTGCTCGGCATTTACGTCGTGTGGAAAGGCGGCGAGGCGTGGAAATTTTTCTGAGCGCGTGACTTCAAATCGCGGAGTGTGACCGTCCCCGGCCAAAGCAATTCTCAACAAACTACGTCGCTGCGCTTGGGGACGGGCACACTCCGGGATTACGGCGCGGAGCGAATCCGCCAGAAGTTGTTGGTGGCTGCGTTGGACGTGTTGGTGAACAACGGCGCGCCACAAAAACTAAAACTCCCTCACACACCGAAAGCCGTAATCGTCAAGCACGACGCCCGGGACATCGGCGTAGCGAACGGCGCACCGTGCAAAGGAGGCATTGCCGTTCCAAGCACCGCCGCGCAGCACACGAGAGCTCCCTGTTGCTGGTCCTGTCGGGTTAGTCGAACTCGGTTGTCCATACGGCGTCGCATACCAATCCCAACACCACTCGAAGATATTCCCAGCCATGTCATAGAAGCCATACCCGTTCGCCGCAAATGATCCCACCGGACTCGTGTAGGGACTCCCGCCGATTATCCCAATTGAGTTGTAGCCGTTCGGTCCCAAATCGTAGCTCCAAGTGGTGGTGTCTCCGTAATAGTTGGCTTGGCTTTCAGAAATCGTGTTGCCCCACGGAAACCGTTGCCCACTCAACCCACCCCG
>JANNAO010000307.1:0-8995 GCA_031384405.1 Verrucomicrobiota bacterium
CTCTTTGCTGCTTCGCCACCTTATGCCGTTCCCAATACTCCCCGGTGACGCGCTTGTCCCAGAGCAGCCGTTCGGCAGAGTGCGTCGGCTCAGGAAAGCGCCAAACTTTCTTAAGATCAGAACGGACACCAACAATGACCACACGCTCCCGGGTTTGCGGAACGCCATAATCAGCGGCATTCAACAACCGATGGGAAACTTGATATTTTACTCCGTCGTAATCCGCGTGTTGAATTTTCTTCAACTCTTTGAGATGCGTCCGCCAATCAACTCCCGACTTCGCAGTCTCAGCAGGAAATGCGAGCCGGAGCAAAATGTAGGCAAAGTAATCGGCAAACGATGGTCGCAACAAACCTTTAACATTCTCAAAAATGAAAGCCTTGGGCTGAAGATTTTCGATTGCCCTGATCGCGTGAGGAAACATGTCCCGGTCATCTTGATGAGCTTTATGCCTTCCTCCCAGCGAGAAGGGTTGGCACGGCGGGCCACCTGCAACAAGATCAACACCTGACAAGGAGGTAAAAGAGTAATCTCTGATGTCCCCGCAGAAAACTCTCTCAGGTTCAAAGTTCACTTTCAGCGACGCGTAAGCGTGCTTGTTGAATTCAACAAAGGCTGCGTGCTCAAAGCCTGCGGACTCAAGCCCCTTAGCCATACCGCCCGCACCTGAAAATATCTCAAGCGATTTCATCCTGTTTTGCCAAGAGTCGCCATGTGGCCCTTAATCTTCTTTAAGATGACTGGTTTAGTCTTATGAATGCCTTTGCATTTCTCAGCCCACAATCTTCCGGGGTGAATCACATCCCAGTCAGAGCGGGCTTGCTCGTAACGACCTTTACCAGGATCGTGATTTCCAAATCCATCAACAGCAGTATTCCAAAGCGGGCGGTTGAGTTTTATCAGCGCGGCCTCGACAGTGCTGATCATGTCTGAGCCAGTGTGTTCAAAAATCACAAACCGACACATGAAGTCCGTGGCTTGAAGATTCGGCGCGAGCTTCAAACTGTTATGATGTTGGCGTAGGCGGCTGAAAAGTTCGCGAGATTGATTTTCATCACTGTCGGAAGCGCGAGATTGTCTCCAGCCTTTCGGGACGGCTTTGCCAACATAAATCGGAAACCCATACGAAGTGCGATTGAGTTGGGCGTATCGCGCATAAAGCGGATTCGAACCGATGTAGTAAATCGCATAAACGCCACGCCCAAGAAATGAAACGGGCGGCGGCAAAGAAAGAACAGGTGTGCCGTTGAAAAACCTGACGGCGTCTTTGACCAACTCAGCAAACGCATCGTTTCGATAAACGTGTTCCGCTCTATCAAACGGCCTCTGTTTTATTGAAGACATAGTGGCATCACGGCGTGAGTGTGCGCGGGAAATTTACTACCGTCAATCCTGCTGCCCGAAACGTCACCCAACGGGATAAAAATCATCCAATCTGGCCTGGGCACGTAGCGACTACATCACTCCAATCCGCTCGCCTTCCGCGCCCGCTTGAGAACTTCCGTTGCCTTCGCCCGCGCTTTGTTCGGGCGGCGGCGAAGTGTTCACAATAGACCTCGAACAACTTCTTCTTCAAATCGCCGTAGCCCACGCCACCAACATCACGTTGGAATCATTGCCTGCGCCGGTCTTGATTTCCCAACGGGTAAAACCGGCGCGTTGCAACATCGTCTCTAACTCCGATTGCGTCTGGAAATGTAATCCTTCCTTCGTGCGGTTCATGCCCATGCGCGTGGCAAATTCCTCCCAGCGATGAATCTTGCGATGCGCGGCTGTCTCCGACCGAGCGCCGTCGCGTAAGACCAATCGCCCGCCGGAGCGCAATGCTTGGCGCGCTTTGGTGAGGATCGCTTGCTGTTTCTCAGCCGTCCAATAGTGCAGCACATCCAGCAGCAGCACGGCATCGCACGCCGGATAGTCGCACGTCAGCAGATCGCCATGCGTGAACTCGATGCGCGGACTTTCCGGCGCGCTACGTTGCGCCACGCGAATTTTATCCTCGTCATAATCAACGCCCCAGAACGTCCGCGTGTCGGTGAACGTCGCCAGCCAATGCGTCGCCATGCCGTAACCGCAACCCAGATCGAGCACATGCGCGCGACGCGGCACGACTTCGTCCAACGCGAGGAACACCGGATCGAGCTTCATCTTCCAGCGCACGAACTCCTCCACATATTTACCCTGATAGCGATAGAGCCGGTTGATCTTGCGTCGCACGACGCGCGGCGTGTTGACCTTGTCCAACTCCTTTTGCAGCCCGTCGCGCACGATGTTTTCGCAATGTTTCATCAGCGCCACGACGCCGAGCGAGTAATCAAAATTCTGCGGCGTCACACGCGGCAACGCGCGAACGGTGCAATGAAACGGTTCAAACCAATACGCATCGCGCGGCATCGCAGTGTTGGAATCGCAGATCACGATGGGCAAAATCTCCTGATTCAATTCCACCGCCAGCTCGAATGCGCCACGATGAAAGCGATCTATAAATCCATCCTTTGAGCGCGTGCCTTCGGGATAAAAATGCACTGGTGCGCCGCTAGCCAGAGTTTCGCGACAGCGTTGCAATGTCTTCGCAGGATCGTTCGGCTCGACCATGACGTGGCCGCACAGTTTGCAACCGATACCCAACATCGGCGCATCGAACACGCGTTTCTTCGCCGTCTGCCGCACGTCGGCTGGAAAACTTACCGCGAGCATCACGTCCACGGCGGATTGATGATTGCTGATGACGATGCAGGGGGGGGCGAAAAGTTGTGGAGTAAGATCATATTCCAGTTTCCCGAACGGCATTCTCTTGACCACGCTGCGACCCAGTGATCGCACCGCAGTACGCAGCCGAACATCGGCATTACTTGGTGAGATAATTTTTAAGATCGGTCGCCACACGTAGTAGAGAAACGCCTGACCGCCGCCGAGGTGAATTAAAACCCAGAGCGTCCCCAGCGGATGCCACCAACGCGGTGCGCCGCGCGGCGGGTTTTTGAACAACAGCAAGTCCATGCTGATCGGCACAATGATGAGCGTGGCAAGAAAGGCGAAGCCCATACCGATCAAGACCGTCACACCCATCGAGAACAGCACGGGATGATTTGCGATGACCAGCACGCCGAAACCGAAGATCGTGGTCAATGCGGACACCAACACGGACGCACTGTTCGCTGCGGCGTGGCTTGATTTTCCGCGCCACTCATCAAGTTTGCTTGTCACGAGAAACACTGCGTAATCCTCGCCCACGCCGATGACGAAGATGACAAAGATGCTGTTCATCAGATCAATCGGCAGCCCAAGCCAGCCCATCAATCCGAACGTCCATAACAATCCGATCCCCAGCGGCAGCAATGTGATCAACACCAGTTCCACCGAAGCGAGCGTGAGGAACAACAGCACCGCCACGAACACGCCTGTCCACAACGCGAACCGATTCAATCCCACCTTCGCGAGGCCCGCGATGTGATTCGCGAGGCCTTTGCTGTCGAGGATGATCGCGTCCGGCAATGTGTCGCGCAGTTTCCCAGCTTCGGCGCGATCTTTCATCTTCACGAGCGTGCTGATTGCGTTGTCGTTCGTGGCGAGAGCAGCGCGTTCGGTCAATGCCTTCTCCAACGGCGTGCCTTGAAACATATCAAGTGTGAGCAAAGGCCGATCACCCTCGACGCTCTGCCAGAATTTCCCGAATGCCTCCGCGCGAAAACCAAGTTCCTCACCGGTTTGATTTAGTGTCTCGCGCAGTGCCGCACGACGTTCGCCAGTCCAGAATTCGCGCCAGCGTTTCAAATTCGCACGCTGCGTTTCAGGCGCAGGACACACGGACGAGAGCGAGAACGCTGAGGTCACATTTGTATCGCGAGAAAGCACTTCAAACGCACGATCATTCTGCACGAGCGCTTCCTCCTGCGTCTTGCCACGCACCACCACCATCGTCATGCCGAGCGCGTTGCCCCAAGTGTTTTGGATCAATGCATCATCACTGCGCGTCGAGTCACTGATGCCATTGAGCTTCGCGATGTCGCCCTCGAATCGAAGATGTTTTGCACCGAACGCCATCGCTACCGTCAATGCGATGACGAACAACACGAGCCAGAGTCGTCGTTTCGATTCCCAGCGGAAATATTTCTCCCACCACGCCGTCAACCAGAGCGGCGGTTGACCTGACTTCTTCGCCACCGGAATAAGCAGCGGCAAAATGATCAGCGCAAAGCCCGCCGAGAACACCACACCGATCGCGCCCAACATGCCGAGTTGTTGATAGCCGTGCATCGGCGATGTCATCATCACCAAGAAAGCCGCCAACGTCGTGATCACACCAACGCTGATGGGAAAAACGAGCCTGCTCAGATGCCGACCAATCTCGCGCCGATCCGTCGTGCCCACGTTGTCGAGGTGGTAGATGATGTGGATGGCGTAATCCACCGTGATGCCGACGGCGATGGATGCAAAACCAGTGGCGATGGCGGAAAGATGTTTCTGCCAGAGCATCAACACCACGCCCGCTATCAACGTTCCGAACAGCGACGGCAAAAATGAAAGCGGCGCAAGCCAGCGACGCCGATATGCCACGAAGCACAACACGATCATCCCCGCCGAGCCGATGACGATGCAGCGCGTGGCATCAATGCGGATGATGGTGGAATTATCTACCGCCATGCGATGCCCGCCAGTGATCGCGACGTGGACGCCGGGAAATTGTTTCTCCACATCCGCGACGACGCGCATCATCTCCTTCACCATCACCGCGCTCGCCTTTGAGTCTGACGATGCAAAATTCGGCTCGGCCATCATCAAGACATGTCGCCCGTCACCGCTGGTGATGCGTCCGTCCACGATCTGCGCGTCGCCGAAACCTGTCTGCAACGGCAGCGCCTTCGCCACCACCAGCGCGCTCATGCCGATGGGATCAGCCGCGACCACGTCCTTGAGCACCATTCCTTCCGGCCCGGCGAGTTTGCGGCGCATCACGGTCAGATATTCGCGCACTTCTGTCGGCGCGAGTTTCGTTTCCAACGCACGAGCATCGGATTCAGTGAAAAGATTCGGCAGTGCTCCGGTGAGAAATTCAATCACCTTCCCCTGCCCGCCCGATTCGATGTGATACGTGATGCGGCCAAAGTTTTGGTTCGTGGAAAACCGCGCGAAAACTTCCTCACCGGCACGAGCGAGAGTTTCGGGATCGTCAGTGTTGATGCCGATGTCGAGATAGACGCGGTCAATCTGGCGGAATTTTTTAAGCGCGTAACGATACTCGTCCACCTGCCGGTCGTTGCGCGGCAGCATGTCGAGGATGTCTTCCTGCAAATCAATCCGAGACGAGAACCAACCCGCCGCCGCCATCACAAGCACAGTCGCCACCAACACGCCACGCCGATGCGCGATGAGCCAGAGATAGAGACGTGTGTAGAGATTGTCTTTCATTTTTTCCGAACCAACCGCGCGATGATGTACGTCAACATCATCCCAAACACGGAGACGATGATCGCCAGCGCCAGACTGCCCACCGCCCATTCCCACGCGTGGGCTTTGGCGACATCAAACCACTCGGAACGCGTCATGGATTTGTCCGCAAACTCAAACCACTGCCCCGTGAGCAACCGATGACCGAGTGATAACGACGCGTAAAAGATGAAAGGAATCATCGGCGGGATGGAGATGTTGCTCGCCACGCCTGCCACCACTTTGTTCAACCGCAGCCGATGCGCAACCCACAACGACGCGAGCAATTGCAAACCCCACAGCGGTGCGATACCAAAGAATAATCCCACACCGACCGCTCCCGCCATGCGACCCGGCTCATGCGCGTTGTCGGTGAAAAACTCCGCGACGACATGGCGAAAGCCGCGCTTCTCACCGCGCGACCACGCCACACGCAGCGAACGCGGCACGAACCATGATTGCAACACGAGCAGGATGTTCATGTTGGTGATGTGGACGAAGTCGCGCACGGTGCGGAAGTGCGACACACCAGTCCGCCCCGCGTCGTAAGAACATTTCACCGGCACAGCGACAATTTCCGTCCCCACCCACGCCGCACGCACCATGAATTCCAATTCGTACGCGTAGCGACCCGACTTGATCTTCAATCGCTGCACGAGCGCGAGCGGATAACAGCGGAAGCCGCATTGCGTATCGCCGAGCTTCACACCCGTCTCGACGCGAAACCAAAACGTGGAGATGCGGTTTGAGCGCTGGCGATGTTTCGGGCAACCCGCCGCCACCAGATCACGCACGCCGACGAGATAAGCTTTCGGCTGTGCGGCGGCTGCGGTGAGAAACATTGGCAAATCCTCCGCGAAGTGCTGGCCGTCTGCGTCCATCGTGATGACGTGCGTGAACCCAAGTTCAATCGCGCGCTGAAATCCTGCGCGCAAGGCTGCTGCTTTGCCGCCGTTCTGTTTCAATCGAACGACATCGCAGCCCGCCAGATCTGGCAACGCTTCCGTCGAGCCGTCATCCACCACGATCACCGGCGCGTGTTGCAACGCCGCGAGAGCAACAGCAGCAACTGTCGCCGAGTGATTGAAGCACGGGATGACGACGCAAGGTTTCATGGATTGGAAATAAGCGCGCCGAATCCCCTCACCCTTACCCTCTCCCCCAGGGAGAGGGAACAGCGATTGGAAACACTCAGACACTCGACAGCAATCTGCGCGAATCCAGAAGTAGGTTCACGAAGGAGACGGCAACAACTTCTCCCTCTCCCCACGGGAGAGGGCCGGGGTGAGGGGCGGCGGAATTTCAACAGCCACCTCCACCGACATTTTCATTTCTCAAATCCACAAATGTCCGCCGCTTCCGTGTCCCGCCGTCGCGGGACGGCATCTGCAACAACTCGATCTCATCACGCGTAGCATTGCGAATCTGCGGAGCTATCTTCGCCCGCGCTTGAAATGTTTCCCGCAACGCCGACACAGATACTTCACCATGGATCAAAACTTCAATCGCGTCGGACAACTCGCTTTCCTTACGAGCGATGATGACGAACGCATCCACGCCTTCGCTTTGCTCCAAAACCGTCGTCAACGTGGATGGATACAGAGACGTGCCCTTGAATTTAAGCTTTTGATTCTTGCGCCCAACAATCGGGCCAAGCCTCGGCGTTACGCGACCGCACACGCATGGCGCACGGAACAGCGCGGCGCAATCGCCAGTGCGATAACGGATCACCGGCATCGCCTCCACGCCGAACGTCGTCGCCACGACTTCGCCGACTTCGCCATCCGCCATCGGTCGCCCGGCATCGTCGAGAATCTCGACGTGTAATTGATCGTCGTGCAGATGACCGCCCGCGCCTGCGTCACATTCGCAAAGCGAGTTCGCAAGCTCAGTCACACCGTACGTGGAATAAACTTTTACGCCCCACGACTCCTCAATGGCTTTGCCTGACGCATTCAATACAAATGCAGCATCACGTATCGGCTCGCCGATGCAGACCGCTTTCTTCACGGAAGAATTCTTCAGATCAATTCCCACCTCACGCGCTTTGTCCGCGACGAGACGCAGGAAAGACGGCACGCCGACGATTGCTGTCGGCTGCACACGTTGAATCATCTCCAACACAAGCAACGGCGACGCAGCGCCGGTGCGGACAACGCCACAACCGATTTCGCGCAGGCCAAGCCAATACGCCAGCCCCGCCATGAAACAACGATCCAGCGCGACGGCAACAAGCACTGTGTCACGCGCTGTCAAACCGACGCAGTCGAAGGAGAGTTTCTCATTACGCGCAAGCCGTCGCACATCTGCATCGGTGAGCATCCATAGCAACGGCTCGCCCGTCGTGCCGCTCGTCGTCACGATCTCGGCGATGCGTTCGCGCGAGACGCAGAGGAAATCCAAGTTGCGCTCGGACAAAGTTTTTTTATCGAACAATGGAACTTGCGACAACGCAGGCGTGCCGTTCAATCCGCGCAACGACTCGCGGTAGAACGGCGCGTTCATTTTCGCGTGGCGAAATGTCTCGGCCCAAAGTTGATCAAAGGATCGCGTCATCTGAGTGGCGAAGATTTTAGATAATCAGCGGCAAGATTGCTAGCCGCCGCACCGGTCGCGAGACAGCAACCCATCACCCGCGCACTGGCAATCGCATCCACATCCGCACTGATGGTTTTGCCCGCCATGAAAAGATTTTTGACATGAGCCGCACGGAGAGAGCGAGCAGGAATCTCATAGTGCGTGCTGGGTGGCAGATATTGGAAACGCACTGCGCCCTTCGCGTCCCATTGTTCAATCGGCCACGCACAGCGAGCGACGGCATCGGAAAACTTGCGTCCAGTCAGCACGTCTTCGCCAGTCAGGACGTATTGCCCGACGATCATCCGGCCCGCGCGATGAGCCGTGGTGATTTTGTCTGGCGAAGTTTCGCAGTTCTCAAAGCCGCGCACGTTGGCGCGGAGAAACGCGATCAGTTGCGGCACTTGCTCAGCACGACCCGCGAACTTGGCGGTGAAAGTGTTCGGCTCAAACGTTGCCTGAAGATTGAGCGGCGGGAAACCGGCGCGGGCGAGCGGCAACAGCACCTGCGCCATTTCAGCAGCAGAATCAAGCTTTCGGCACACTTTGCAAAGTGTGCCGATCACGGCTGGAGACTGAGTCGTTTCGTCTGTGGCGAGAGTTTCCGCGCCGATGGCTCGCGCCACTTCCGCCGTGCCGCTGCAATCAATCACTGCGCCGACTTCGATGTCGTTGAGTCGTGTGATGCGGCCAGCTTCAATCACGACATCCGCCAGCGGTGTGTTCCATTGCGCGTGGAGATTGGGTGTGGTTGAAATCAGTTTCGCGGCAAGTGAACGGAAATTTTCCGGGCGATATGGCAGAACAAAAACTTTCCCCATCTGAACAGGTGCAGATTCAGCGACGGATTGAGCAAACTCACGCGCAAAACCGTCATTCAACATTTTCCCTGCGTCATCGTACAGTCCACAGAGCGTAGTTATTGAGACTCGTATAATAGGAAGACATCAGGGCCAGAGTTCGGCTTGAGAGAAGCAGGCCGCGACGAGTG
>JANNAO010000234.1:0-2956 GCA_031384405.1 Verrucomicrobiota bacterium
TAGGGCGCGTCACTCCGTGCGCGCCGTCGTCTGACTGGCCAAGCGCGGCGCGCAGAGGACTGACGCGCCCTACCATTGTTTCCGTTCCATTCATCCTTCGACGCGGCTTTCAATCTCACCCGACTTCAACCGCGTCTTCAATCGCTGCCCGGCCTTCACGCGCTTCGCATCGCGAAGAATCTCGCCCGTCGTTGCGTCCGTCGTGATGGAGTAACCGCGCGATAAGACTTGCTCCGGCCCAAGCAATCGCAAGCGTGCGTCCTGTGTCGCGAACAGATTCCGCGCGTTCGCCAGTTGATGCCGACCGCGCTCGCGCAATTGCCGCGTCGCCAGCCGCAATTCCTCGCGCCGCCGCTTCACCAGTTGCGTCGGGCGCACACGCAAGACGCGCGTCGTCAGATTATGCGCCGTTACCTGCCGCTCTCGCGTGCCTTGCTTCGCGCATCGCACCAAAACCGACAGCAGATCGTCCAGCCGTTGCGCCTGCTCATCCAACCGTCGCTGTGGATGTGCGCGAGTCATGCGTTGCGCGATAGTTCCAAAATCCTCGCGCGCCTGCGCCACCTGTTGCCGCACGCGGAAATTCATTGTCTCCATCGCGCTTGCTACAAACTCGCGACTCGCAAAGACTCCCTCCGTGATGATTTCAGCCGCCGCGCTCGGTGTTGCCGCGCGAAAATCCGCCACAAAATCGCTGATGGTAAAATCAATCTCGTGCCCGACCGCCGACACGACGGGGATCGCCGACTCGAAAATCGCGCGTGCGACCACTTCTTCATTGAACGCCCACAAGTCGTCCAGCGAACCGCCGCCGCGTGTGACGAGAATGAGATCGAGACCACGGTTAAAGTCTGGCATGGGTGAAGAGGTGAAGGGGTGAAGGGGTGAAGTCTCCCTTTCTCCCTTTCTCCCTTTCTCCCCTGCTTGTTCGCTCGCAGCCCACGCGTTCAAATCCCGAACTGCCTCCGCAATCTCTCTCGCCGCTCCATCGCCCTGCACGCGACACGGCGCGAGGATGATCTCAAGCGCGGGATTACGGCGTTGGATGACGTGCAACACATCGCGGATGGCCGCGCCCGTGGGCGACGTTACGATGCCGATGCGTTGCGGATAGCGGGGCAGGGGACGCTTGCGTTCCTGCGCGAACAATCCCTCCGCCGCGAGCTTCTGCTTGAGCTGCTCGAACTTGAGTTGCAACGCGCCCACGCCCTGCAATTCCACGGCGCGGACGAGCATCTGATATTGCCCGCGCGCTTCATAGACGGTGATCTCGCCCTGCACCAAAACCTTCTGACCGTCCTGCAATAACTCGCGATGCGGCACGGACTCGTTGCGGAACAACACGCAACTCAACTGCGCTGCGCCGTCCTTGAGCGTGAAATAGATATGTCCCGAGGACTGCGCGCGCAGGTTGGTGATTTCGCCGCTGACCCAGACCGAGCCGATCTGTTTTTCGAGCAGGCGTTTGACCTGCGTCGTGAGTTCGCTGACGGAAAGCACGCGCCGCGTCTGTTCGGTGGGGAACAGTTCGCCGAAGTTCCATTGAGATTTGGCTGGCTTGCTCATCGCTTCAATGACGGTGTGGAACGAGGCGTTCAGGTTTTGATCGTCCTCGTCGTCGTTATCGTCCTCGTCCTCGATTTTGCGGTTGGGATTCGAGGACGAGTAGGAGGACGATGGGATTGTTCTACCTCAACTCTTCCAATCAAACGCCTTCTTCTTCAAGGCGTAGATGTAGCCGACGAAGAGAATGCCGAGGAAGGAAAGCATCGAGCCGAGGATCATGTTGCGCGTGGCTGGATCGGCGAGCATGGATTTGTAGATGACCGCCCACGGATACATGAAGACGACTTCGATATCGAACAGGATGAACAACATCGCCACGAGATAGAACTTCACCGACATCCGCGTCGCGCCGTCGCCGATGGGCAACATACCGCATTCGTAAGCCGTGTCCTTGATCTTGCTGGTGCGACCTTTTTTGCCAACGAGCATCGAGAGGGCGATCATCCCGCCCGTCGCGCCGACGGCGAGGACGAACAGCATCAAGACCGCGATGTATTGGAGCAACTGCGTTGTTTCCATGCGGAAAAATTAGAAATGACCAGCGGCGTTGGCAAGGTTTTAACTTTCGGCTATCTCTTGTAGTATTAGCCCCCTTTGACATTCCACGGTGGCGGTGATTCAAAATCCATCTTCTTTCGTTCGCTATCCAGCCACCAGTCGTTATCTCGAATACGCGGACGCTTCTTCGCAGGCAGCACATCTTTCCCAATCACAACATTCTTTCCGCGTCTCTTCACGATCTGATCTACGTAGGCCCAAGTATACGATACTGACTCCTCGACATCTTTTTTCGGAACGCTTTCTACCAACCGAGACAGGTTGCGTCCTGCGCGAATCTGAGTCGCCTCGCTTCCCAAACCTTCCATGTGCACCGAGAGAAACAGCAAGTAGGCAATCTTCGAATTCGTGGCGACGCCCAAACCATCGCGATACATAACGCCGATGTTGTTTAGCGCGTCGCCGTTATGTTTTGAGTACGCTTTGAGGTACCACTCCATGGCTTTATCGTAATCCTGTTTCACTCCTTCGCCCGTGTGATACATCACTCCAAGGTTAATCATTGCCTTGTCGTCTCCCTTGTCCGCTAGGACCTGAAACTCTTTGCGGGCCGTTTCGTAGTCACCGCGCTTTTGGGCATCCAACGCTGTCTGCACATCGCTTCGGGCGACGCTTACGAAGCAAGCTGCAACAAAGGAGAATAGGATGAATGTTTTCATTGTTTGAGGAGGTTAACAGATAACGGACGCGATATCTTCCATCTATCTGTTTTCATGCAGCGACACTATTCCGGACGTAAATTTCTGTCCAGAACGGATTCCCGCCAAAACCGGAGCGCGGCCATCCCCACGGCGAAGCCGTGACAGAAATTAGCCGGGGGTTGAGCGACCAA
>JANNAO010000244.1:0-15276 GCA_031384405.1 Verrucomicrobiota bacterium
TAAGTATTTTGAAATGTTGATCTTACCGTTCTGGGCGAAGCGTTACGCGTTCGAGTTGCATGGCCTCGGAGTTGAACGGGGCTTGTTTTTGAATTTTATAAAACAACACCCGAAACCTTCCGTTGGAAGCTAGGCGGAACAGGCCACATTCCCACCCACCACGCTGGACTAGCGGAATCATGATCGGAGTTTGCCCATGTCCGTATGAGATGCGATCCACCTTTGGTTTCACCCATTCTAAAAATCGCCGGGCAAACTTGACGGCATCGTCCCCCGCCCGTTCTTGAAGGTCTTTCAAAAACGACTGCTCATCCCAGTCCCGCCGAACCGTGGCTGTCCGAGACTTGGCCCGCTCTGACTCAGCCGTCTGACCGATGACTCGCGGCACCAGAGTCTTCATGCCTTGCCCAACGAACTGCCTGATCTCGATTGCCAGCACTTCAGCAAACTGCATCTGTTGATTCAAGAACTCCACAATCCGCCGCAACTCGGATGGAATTTCGTCCGCCACAAAAAGCAATCGAATCTTGCCCGCCTGAAGATTGGTTTTGACCTGCGCCCAGAAGTTTTCCGTTTCCACTTCGCCAGCCAGAAACTCCTCCATCTCCAACTCAACATCCCGGCCTTCGACCTCGCAGCGGGCTTCAAACTTTGCGCGAATATCTTCGACAGGCCAATACACCACCGCATTTGCTGCGTAATCCAGCATTTGTCCCACGACCTCGCGCCGGATGCGGGTATCGCTGCTCCGCTTTACTTCTACAATTGTCGGAATGCCGTCCTGATCAAGGAACAGATGGTCCACCGACCAGCGGTTTGCGCCATCCTCCTCCGAAGCAAGCTCTGCCTCTCGCTTGATCAGCAGCCATCGGCGCGGTCTTGCGCTGTCCATTTGCTCGCCTGCCATCAGGTTTGGATACTTCGCGAGAAGTTCCTGGAGCAGAGCTTCTGACTCGTAGGGTTGCTCATCCATTCTTACGAGGCTGTCTCCACTTTGAAGGAGGTAGATTCCACCACTCATATTATTCAAATCGTCTTCACCGCATCCGCCATCGCTTTCACGTAAGCGCCGAGCTTCGGAACGAGGTCGGTGGATTTGCCATGCTCGGCGATCTGATTCACAATCGCGCTGCCGACGACGCAGCCGTCTGCCTCCTTCGCCACGGCTTTTGCCTGCTCTGGATTTGAAACACCAAAGCCGACGGCGATGGGCAACGACGTGTGCGCGCGAATCTTCGCGACCTGCGACGCGAGATTGGAAGCGATGCTGTTTTGCATCCCGGTCACGCCTTCGCGCGAGATGTAGTAGATGAAACCCGCAGCGCGCTTCACGATTTTCTCCATGCGCGCTTCGGGAGTGGTCGGCGCGATGAGGTAGATGTTGCACAAACCAGCATTGGCCATCTGCGCTTCGTAGTTGTCAGATTCATCCGGCGGTAGATCGAGCACGAGCAATCCATCCACGCCCGCTTTGGCCGCATTAGCGATGAACCGTTCCATGCCGACGCGGTGGATGATGTTGAAATAGATGTAGAGAACGATGGGCACTTGCGAATCGCGCCGGATGGCGGCAATGGTTTCCAGCAACTTTGGCGGTGTGGTGCCGGATTCAAGACCACGCTGTGCAGCAAGTTGATTCACCAAGCCATCGGCGAGCGGATCGCTGAACGGCACGCCGAGTTCCAACACGTCCACACCAGCCTTGTCGAAAGCGAGCGCCAGTTGGCGCGTGGCTTCGAGGTTTGGATCCCCTGCCCCGATATAGACGACGAAAGCTTTTTTGTTATCGCGCTTCAACTTGGCGAAGCGTTCCACGATGCGATTCATTGGCGCAGATTGTCCCGGTGCGACTGGTTGCTGGCAAGTTGAACTTAGCGTCTTTGGATTTAGGCTTGAAGCCCCTGCCGCGCTCCCGCACAGTTTGCCGCGCTAGGGCCCATGGAATGTGGACTTACGAACCCCGCCAGGGCCGGAAGGCAGCAACGGTAGTTTGCTCCGTATCTGCCGTGGTCACCCTAGCATTTTTCCATTTACGATTTGGGATTTACGATTGACGATTTGAAACAGTTGCTCGACGCGCGAAATCTTAATCGTAATCTTCCTCTTAATCTTAATCGCAAATGTCTTATCAAGTCATAGCCCGCAAGTATCGCCCGCAGCGGTTTGAACACGTCGTCGGGCAGGAGCACGTCACCGACACGCTCTCCAACGCCATCAAACAAAGTCGCATCGCGCACGCGTATCTGTTTTGCGGGCCGCGCGGCACGGGCAAAACCACCATCGCGCGCATCTTTGCCAAAGCACTCAATTGCACCGGCGGCCCAAAGGTGGACTTCGACGACAACGATTCGCGCGTGAAAGAGATCACGGAAGGTCGCGCGATGGACGTGTTGGAGATTGACGGTGCGAGCAACAACGGCGTCGAGCAAGTGCGCGAGTTGCGCGAGACTTGCCAATACGTTCCCGCCAGCAGCAAGTTCAAGATCTACATCATTGACGAGGTTCACATGCTCTCGACGGCAGCGTTCAACGCACTGCTCAAGACGCTCGAAGAACCGCCGGCGCATGTGAAGTTCATGTTCGCCACGACCGACCCGGAGAAAGTTCTGGCGACAATTCTCTCCCGCTGCCAACGCTTCGATCTGCGCCGCATCCCCACCGCACTCATCGTCAAACACCTCGCGCACATCGCGGGATTGGAGAAGGTGAAGATTGATGACGCGGCTCTGTATGCCATCGCACGAGGTGCGGACGGCGGTATGCGCGATGCGGAATCCACGCTGGATCAACTCATCAGCTTTTGCGGCGACAAGATCGAAGAGCCGGACGTGCTCACGATGTTCGGCCTCACGGCGCAAAGCCAGATTCTCGATCTCTGCCGCGCTGTGCTGGCTGGCGAGATTCACACGACGCTCCATCAACTAAACGATCTCTCGCAAAAGGGAAAAGACTTGGGGCGTCTGCTCTCCGATTTGCTCAGTCATTTCCGCAACTTGATCTTGTTCCAAGTTTCCAAAGGCGATCTGAGCTTGATGGAAGTTTCCGAAGCGGAAGCCGCCGCGCTCAAGGAACAATCCACACTCGCCACGACTGACGCGCTCACTCGCATCCTTGAAGTGCTGGCTGATGCCGAACTCCGCCTGCGCGATGCCGCATCGAAAAAGATTTTGCTCGAAGTCACGTTGCTTCGCGCCATCGAAGCCCGCAACGCCGTGAGCATTGATGCCGTTCTTAAACAGTTGAACGCGCTACGTGGTCAAGGCAGTGCGGCTGTAGGCGACGAGGTAACGAGGCGTCCTGCCCCCGCAATTTCAGCCCCAGTCGTGACGCCGAATCCGACTCCTCACGTCGTCGCCTACAAGCCAACCGCGCCGATTGCAGCCGTGAAGACACCACCACCTGATGTCGGCGGCTACACATTTGCAGAAGCACCTGCGACATCCGCCGCGCCCGCTGCGTCTGGCGACTTGGAATCTCTCTGGTCACAACTCGTGGATGCCGCCGGGCGCGTGAGTCCGTTCATGCGCACTTATCTGCTCGAAGCGCATCCGGTGTCGTTTGAGAAAGGCGTGTTCATCATCGGGTTTGATCCTGAGTTCGACGATCATCGCGGTCTTGTGGACAACTCGAAGAATCACGCCATCATCCAAACCAAGCTGACGGAACTTGGACATCCGAACTCGCAGATCAAATTCATCAAAGCCGACGCACCCGCAGGCCGCACGCGGCTTGCGCCCACAGTTGTCTCGACTGCCGCGCCAGTCGCCACGCCAAAAACTGTGACCGCATCCGCCGCCGCAAAACCTGTTGCGCCAACAGCCAAGGAAAAGCCGTCTGCGCCCGTGCTCTTCAACAAGGATGATTTCAAGAACGACCCGCTCATCCAGAAAGCGCTGGAAGTTTTCAAGGGAACGATTGTGGATGTGCGCGCGTGAATCTATTGAACAAATCAATTAGCTGTCGAACGGTAATATTTGAACCGTGAAAAAGAAAATAATCATTTTTGCCATCTTGTCGTTACTTCCGGTTCTGGCAGTAGCTTATCGGTTCTTTCAGTTGCTGCCCTACCCGATGGGAGGTGGCAAGTATGTGGAGTCACCCGACAAACGATTCACAGCGCGCGCTTCAAGCCTCACTGACCGTGACTTTTTTTGTGGCGAACGTCGTTATTACGAATTCATCATTGATCTTAACCCCAGTCAGAGGATTAGGCGCATCGTGATCCCAGAGCCAAAAGAAGGCATGATTGGCTGGCGCGATGAGGGCACAATTCAATGGGCTACTGATGGTTCATCTGTCACCTATACTTTCAAGGAAACACAGTTGACCTTGAAGATGACGCCATGATTACTTGCTCTTTGCTTTAGTTTTATCGCATTGCCTAATGCTTAGAGGCTTAATTTAACAAGCTGATTCAACCCATGTTCAACATCGCTCAAATCAAGAAGCAGGCTGCACGAATGGAGCAGCAGATGAAGGAAATCCAGGCGCAACTCGCCGTCCGTACTGTGGAAGCCACCAGCGGCGGTGGCGCGGTGAAGGTCACCGCCAAGTGCGATGGCTCGCTCGCCGCGATCAAGATTGATCCGCAGGCGCTCAATCCCAGCGACGCGCAAATCGTCGAAGACATGATTCTCACCGCGACGAATCAAGCACTCGCTCAAGCCAAGGAAATCTCCAATGCCGAAATGGGCAAAGTGACGGCTGGGATGAGCTTGCCGGGGTTTGGGTGATTTCAGATCGTCCTCGTCCTCGTCCTCGTCCTCGAATCCAACAATCGAGGACGAGAACGAGGACGAGGACGAGGACGACACATGAGTTCTCTTCCAAATTCGATAACAACACTGATCGCCGCGCTGGCAAAGCTGCCGGGCATCGGGCCGCGCTCGGCGGAGCGTGTGGCGTTGCACATCGTGCAGGCGGAGTCCGGCATGGTGAAACATCTCGCCGACGCCATCATCACGGCTCGCGAACGCATCCAGTTCTGCACCACTTGCGGCGCGTTGACGGAAAAATCTCCCTGCTCCATCTGCGATGATGCGCGTCGGGATGGTTCGTTGATCTGCGTGGTCGAACGCGCGGTGGATATTCTCAGCATCGAAAAGTCCGGCACGTATCACGGCAAGTTCCACGTCCTCGGCGGCAAGATTTCCCCGCTCGACGGCATTGAGCCGGAAGATTTGCAGATCGCAGAATTGGAAAAGCGGCTCATGGTAGAGCCGATCAAGGAAATCGTGATCGCGCTCGGCACAGATGTTGAAGGCGATGCCACGAGCAATTATCTCGCGAAGCGGCTGGCGCGTTCCGGCCTGAAAGTTTCCCGCATCGCCTACGGTCTGCCCGCTGGCAGCGGCCTTGAATACGCCGATGAACTCACGTTAAGCCGCGCGATGGAAGGCCGGAGAGAGATGCACTGACCATGGGCGCGCTCATTTCTTGTTCACGCAACACGCAACACGTAACACGCGCCGCCTCGTGCTGCGTATTGCGTGTTGCGTCAAGTAACTAAGCCATGCCCGCTCCCTCCATCGTCGTCTTCGATCTCGGCAAGGTCCTCGTGGACTTTGATTACTCCATCGCAGGGCGACGCATCGCCGCGAAATCAAAGCTGTCCGATGCTGAGGTGCAGAAGTTTCTCGATCAAACGCCGCTGTTGCATCGCTACGAGACGGGGGAGATGACGCGGCAGGAATTTTTTGAAACGGTGCGCCAACACACCGGCTATCAAGGCGGCATCGAGGAGTTCAGCGGGTTCTTCGCGGACATCTTCACCGAGATGCCGGAGATGACTGCCCTGCACGCGACGATTCGGCGCAACGGGTTTCCGACTTACATCTTCTCGAACACGAACGATCTCGCAGTTGAACACATCCAGCGTGCGTTTCCGTTCTTTGCGAACTTCGACGGCTACATCTACAGCCACGAGGTCGGTGCGATGAAACCTGCGGCCAAGATTTACGAGGCGTTGGAAAAAATGTCCGGCAAGCACGGGTCAGACATCGTCTATCTCGACGACCGGCCTGAGAACATTGAGGCTGGAGCCGCACGCGGCTGGCAGACGATCTTGCAGACTGAACCTGCGACGTCCCGGATGGCGTTGGAGAAGCTGGGGGTGGTTTGAAATGCCGGAGCGCGGCTGTGTCGTGGAGACCAGCCGCAGCATTCGACATTGCTCGGCGACTACCGACCCCCCACACGGTGGGGCTGGACTTCCAGACACACCCGCGCTCCGAAGCGTTCGCCGCGATTTACTTTCGCGCGGCTGACTGCTACAACGCGGCGTGCTCAACGATTCTGCCATCTGGAAATCTCTGCAAGACACACGTCGGCTCACGCTCATCGCAGGGCCATGCGTCATTGAGAGCGAAAAACTTTGCTTCGACATCGCTGCGTCGCTCAAGAAAACGTGCGCGAAGCTCGGCATCAATTACGTCTTCAAAGCCAGCTTTGATAAAGCCAATCGCACTTCCGGCAAATCGTTTCGCGGGCCGGGCTTGATCGAGGGACTCACGGTGCTGGCGCGCGTGCGGGAGAAGTTTGAATTGCCTGTTCTCACCGACGTCCATACGGAGGAACAGACCGGCAACGCGGCGGAGGTCGTGGACATCCTGCAAATTCCCGCGTTCCTGTGTCGCCAGACGGATTTGATCGAGGCGGCGGTGAACACCGGCAAGATCGTGAACATCAAGAAGGGACAATTTCTCTCGCCCAGCGAGATCGGTCGCGTGGTGGACAAAGCCCGTAGCGGCGGCGGCAAAAAGATTTTGCTCACCGAACGCGGCACGACGTTTGGCTACAACAATCTCGTGGCAGACATGCGTTCCATCCCGATCATGTCGCGCACGGGTTGCCCGATCATCTTCGACGCGACGCACTCGGTGCAATTGCCCGGCGGCGGTGGTGACAAATCTTCCGGGCAACGGGAGTTCGCGCCGGTGTTGGCGCGTTGCGCTCTCGCAGCAGGCGCGAATGGTGTCTTCATTGAAACGCACCCGAACCCAGACAAGGCGTTGAGTGACGGGCCGAACATGATCGCGCTCGCGGACATGCCAGCGGTTCTCAAGAGTCTGGTGAAGGTGTTTGAAGCAGTGAGGGCATGAACAAAAAAGGTCTAAAGTCTAATGTCCAAAGGCTAAAGTCTGGGGAGAGGGCTGTCGGTTCGTCCTCGTCGTCGTTCTCGTCCTCGTCCTCGGTCTTCAGGAAAAATCGAGGACGAGGACGAGGACGAGAACGAGGACGAGGAGGATCATTCTGCGAGGTTTTGGCTGCGTTGGTTGTTTTGATTTGCTTGCTGCCACACATTTCCACCGGGCAAACCCCATCGCCCACCATCATCAAGGGTTTCAACGGCAGCAAATATTTTCCTGCGCCGCACTTCGCGCAGATGGAGATGAAGCTGACGAGCAAAGAGGCGATTGAGTTGCCCGGCGACCAGTTTCAAGTCACACAGCCGCATCTCATCACGTTCAACAAAAAAGGTGAACGCGAGATCGAGATCGAAGCACCGCATTGTCATTACGATAAACCGGCGAGCGCGCTGAGGTCGTCGAGGCATTTGCTCGCGAAGACGGGTGAGGGGCAATTCACCATCGAAGGCGACGGGTTTAGTTTTCAGCAGAAACTTGGCGTTCTCATCATCTCCAACAATGTCCGGGCGATCATCGTCAACCTAACGAATAAAAACTCGTCGCTCGTTATCACGTCGAGGTGGTTTGAGTTCGATGAGAAGTCGAAGCGCGGGGTTTTCCATGAGAGTGTGCATGGTGAAGACGCTGATTACGATTTTGACTGCGGCACACTGACTGTGATGGGCAGCACGAACAACGCGGCCAAATCTTCCGCGCTTGCCTCCGTTGGCAAAACCAGTTCGTTTGAGCGGATTGAGGCGGATGGCGGACTTGAGATCGTGGGCAAATCCAAGCCAGGTCATGCCTCGGCACAGCGCGGGGTTTTTCATCGCTTGGACGAACGCATCGAACTTTTCGGCGATGCGACGTGGGCGTTTGATGGCAAGTCTGGCAAAGCGGATCGCATCACGGCGCGCAAGACTGACGAGAGTTATGAGGCTGTGGGCAATGTGATGATGAAGATGCCGCGCGATTCGCTCGGCGCAGCAGGAGGATTGTTGAGCACCAACAATCCGGGCGCGAAATCGTCCGGCAGCAGTCTGGTGGATATTCGCACGGATCATCTGACTCGGTTTGGTAATCGTCTGCTGGCGGATGGCGCGGTGAGATTGAATGACGGAACGAACCAGCTTTCATGCGACAGGCTTGAAGCGTTGATCGCCACGAAAACGTCGCGCGAAGAAACTGCGACGGCCACGGGCAATGTGTTCGTCGAACGCGGCGGTGCAGGCATCCGCTCCGAGCGCGCAGATTATACGAAAGCAGACAGCAAGATCGTCTTCACAGGCAATCCGCGTTTCATCCAGGACAAAATCCAAGGCAAGGCGATGCGTGTGACGGTGTTGACCACCACAGGCGAAGTATTTGCCGAGAACGATGTGACGGTCGCGTTTCCGCTGGCTGCGGGCGGCGGATCGTTGCTTGGTTTGTTTCCGGGTGCCGAGACGAACCGCACTTCGCAGCAGCAACAAGCGCAGATCGTGGCGCAAAACTTCCGGCTCAAAGATCGCGTCGGCAAATTCATCGGCGAAGTGCAGGCGCATCAATTGCCGCGCACGGGTGGCGAGCCGCGATTGCAGTCCGATGAGTTGGAAGTGCGGATCGCGAAGGATGGTCGCCACGCGGAATCGTTGCAGGCGCGGAAGAATGTGATTTACGAACAAGGAATCGCGGGCGTGACGAACGGAGCGAACGCGCATGTGAAAATGGTTTCCGACACTCTCGAGGCTACGGCTGATCCGAAGACGAGTGAACTTACGGAGTTGGTTGCCGCTGGCGGCGTGCGCTTGACGCAGACAGACAGCGTGGCGACGGGTGATCGCGCCATCTACACGCAGGGCGATCAGGTGTTGAAGCTGCGCGGTAATCCGCAGATCAAGACGGCTGATGCGACGTTCAATTCGGATCAGGAACTCATCTGGGACAACGCGCGCAAGACGGCGGTGGGCAGCGGTTACAAAATCACCGTGAATCCAGAAACCTTGAAGCGGCTCGAAGAATCGCAGAAACTCCAGACCAATGCTTTGCCAGCAAATCCATGAGCGACGTAACTAAACAAACTAATTCCGCGAATCCACGCGCCGCAGTTGGACAAAAACTGTTGCAGACCGGCAAGCTGGTGAAGGAATACAAACATCGCCGCGTGGTCAACGGGGTGAGCATCGAGGTCGGCGCGGGCGAGATCGTCGGATTGCTCGGCCCGAACGGCGCGGGCAAGACAACGACGTTCAACAGGGTGGTGGGCGTGGTGCGGCCTGACGAGGGCGAGGTCAATTACATGGGGCGCGACATCTCGAAGCTCGCGATGCACGATCGCGCGCGGTTGGGCGTGGGTTATCTCACGCAAGAGCCGTCGGTGTTCCGCAAGCTGACCGTGGAGGAAAACATTCTCGCCATCCTGGAGACGTGCGAGATGAGCCGCGACGAACGCAAGATGCGTTTGAAATATCTGCTTGAAGAACTTGATCTCACTCCGCTGGCGAAGAGCAAGGCTTACACGTTGAGCGGCGGCGAGAAGCGGCGGTTGGAAATCACACGCGCGCTGGTCACGAGTCCTAAGCTGTTGTTGTTGGACGAACCGTTCGCGGGCATTGATCCCATCGCAGTGTATGAAGTGCAGAAGATCGTGAGGCGACTGCGAGATCGCGGGCTGGGATTGCTCATCACGGATCACAGCGCGCGGGAGATGCTCAAGCTGATTGATCGCGGCTACATCATCGTGAAGGGGCAGGTCTTGATCGAAGGTAGCGCGGAATTTTTGGCGAACGATCCCAAGGCGCGAGAGATTTATCTGGGGCCGGAGTTTAATCTTTGAGCGGGAATCTTTTTCGATAAGGAAACCATGAACCTAGGAAAGCAAACGAGCCGGTTTCTTGGATTCCTGGATTCCATATTCAAAGTTGAAATGCCGCCCTGCGAGTCGTCATCATTTGCCCGATCCAAATCACAACCATGAAATCCAAGCAGATCACCGTTGAGAAGTTTTTTACCGAGCACAAGGACGAGTTGAAGCTGGAACTTGTGGCGGGGGAAAAGGGTCTGAGCCGCGAGATCATCGAGCCGACAGTGAATCGCCCCGGACTTGTGCTGGCGGGTTTCACAAAATATTTTGCTTACAAACGCGTGCAGGCACTCGGCAATGCGGAGGTGTTCTTCCTGCGCTCGCTGACGGGTGACGAGCGGGCGGGTTGTTATCGGCAGATGTTTGATTTCAAGATTCCATGTCTCGTGTACAGCCGGAACTTGAAGGCGGACGAGCAGATGTTGGAAGCTGCGGAGCAGGCGCAGGTACCTGTCTTTCGCACGCCATTGCTCACGATGAATTTTATCAGCCAGGCGACGCTCGCATTGGAATCCATGTTCGCCCCGCGCGGCAGCGAGATGGGCAGCATGGTGGACATCCTCGGCGTCGGCGTGATCATCAAGGGCGAGAGCGGCGTGGGCAAAAGTGAGAGCGTGCTCGCCCTGATCGAGCGCGGTTACAGCCTCGTGGCGGATGACATCGTGAAGGTTCATCTCGAAGACGGCAAAAATGTTATCGGCACGAGTTCGCCGCTCACGCGCGACCGCATGGAGGTTCGCGGCATCGGCATCATCAACGTCGCAGCGATGTTTGGCATCAAGAGCATCCGCTCCAACAAGCGTGTGGACCTCGTGATCTCGTTGAAACCTTGGCAGGACGTGCCGGATGTGGATCGCCTCGGATTGGAACAACAGTTCGTTGAAATTCTCGGCTTAAAAGTTCCGCACATGATCATCCCGATCAAACCGGGGCGCGACATCGCGCGGCTCATCGAAGTCGCCGCCATGCACACCAAGCTGACGATCACGGGCTACAATCCGGCGCAGGAGTTGGATGAACGGTTGCGTGCGCAGATCGCCGCCAATTCGCCCAAGCAGAAGTAAGGGAGGATTGGTGGAGGGTTGGATAAATGGATTGGTGGATAGATGAAAGGCTGCGCTGCGCAAATCCACGAATTCATTCATTCGCTTTGTCGTCCATCCGCAGTTGAACGAGTTTTCCGAGTTTTCCGATTATTGGATGGCGTGCAGCGTGAAAGTTCTGTAACAATGACGCGGTTTTGATGAGCGCAAAGAAATTAACTGATACGGACGGCACCTTGATCAAGGAACTCACCGTCGTGAACAAGCTGGGCATCCACGCCCGGCCCGCCGCCATGTTCGTCAAAACTGCGAACCGTTTCACCTGCGATATCTTCATTGAGAAAGATGGCGAGAAGGTGAACGGCAAAAGCATCATGGGCCTGATGATGTTGGCCGCCGGCCCCGGCTGCAAACTCACCGTCCACGCGGAAGGCAAGGACGCCCATGCCGCCGTCGCCGAGATCGAAGCACTGCTCCTGCGGAAGTTCGACGAGGAATAGTTTTCAAACGGGTTGAACCACGAAATACACAAAGCACACGAAAACTCCGTGCTGATTTTGTGATTCATTTCGTGTGTTTCGTGGTTAAAAAAGTCCCCGCTCCTTCACTTTCAGCGGCGCAAAACTCATCCGATGGATCGGGCACGGGCCGAGTTTTTCAATCGCGGCCAAGTGTTGCGGCACGCCGTAGCCTTTGTGGACGGCGAAACCGTAGCCGGGAAACTTCGCGTCGAACTCCAGCATCATGCGGTCGCGCGTGACTTTGGCGAGCACGCTGGCGGCGGCGATGGAATAGCTGCGAGAATCACCTTTCACCAAAGCGGTCTGCGGCAGCGTCATGCTTTTCACCGGGCGACCATCTACAAGCACGTGTTGTGGCTGTGGCTGGAGTTTAGCCAACGCCTCGTTCATGGCGCGATGCGTGGCTTGAAGGATGTTGATGCGATCAATCGTCGCCGCGTCCACAATGGCGATGGCGTAACGGAGATCAGTATGTTTGGTGATGATCTGAAAAAAGTTCTCGCGCTGCGCCTCGGTGAGTTGCTTGGAGTCGTTCAGATAAAACAAGCGCGGGTCAAAGCCGCCGATCGAGTCTGTTTGCGGAGTGTGCCCGTCTCCGGGCACAGCAACGTGGCGAGTTCGCGGTGCACGAGTTGTTCGATGGCCCTCGGGTTGGTCACATTGCTGCGCCCGAGGACGGGCGCACTCCGTTGCCCAGGTTGCGGGCAAAATAACCGCAGCCGCCACGACCGGCCCTGCCAACGGCCCGCGCCCCGCTTCATCCACGCCTGCGACGAGTATGAATTCGCGTGACCAGAGGTCGCGCTCGAATTCGAAACGGTCTGCTGTGTTGAAATTGGTTTTTGTTTTCAAGCTTCTTGATCGAATCATGCGTGGCTGTTGCGATGCGCGATGCGTGGTTTAGCACCACAGGTGCGTCCTATTTGTAGAGATGTTGCGTCCAAAGACCAAGCTCCGTCAGTCGGGCAGATCGGCGTCCGACAAACACAACGGTGGAGCTTGCCTGTGCGCGTCCGTTTGCCTACTGTTCGCCCCGATTTACAACCTGATTAACAACTAAATTATGAGCGTATTGATTGTCGGTTCGACGGCTTTGGATTCCATCAAAACTCCCACGCAGGAAAACCCGAAGCTGCTCGGCGGCTCGGCGAGCCATGCGGCAGTGGCGGCGAGTTTCTTTGGGCCGGTGAAGATGGTCGGTGTCGTCGGCGAAGATTTTCCCAAGAAGTATGTGCAGCTTTACAAGAAGCACGGCATTGACCTCGCGGGGTTGCAGATCAAGCCGGGCAAGACGTTCCACTGGTCGGGCGAATACGAGGTGAACATGAACAACCGCCGCACGCTCGCCACCGAGCTGGGCGTGTTCGAGACGTTCTCGCCGGAGTTGCCCAAGGCATATCAGGCGTCGCCGTTCGTGTTGCTTGCCAACATTGCGCCCGCGCTTCAGGAGCATGTGTTGAATCAGATGAAGCGTCCGAAGTTCGTCGTGGCGGACACGATGGATTTGTGGTTGAACATCGCGCTCGCTGATCTCATCAAGTTGATCAAGCGCGTGGATGGATTTGTTTTGAACGACAGCGAGGCGCAGCAGTTGACCGGCGAAGACAATGTTTTCACCGCGCTAAAAAAGATTCACAAGATGGGGCCGAAATACGTCATCATCAAAAAAGGTTCGCACGGCTCGATTCTCTCCAGCCCGAAAGGTTTCTTCATCTGCCCGGCGTATCCGTTGCAATCGGTGGTGGATCCCACGGGTGCAGGCGATTCATTCGTCGGCGGCATGATGGGTTATCTCGCGAGCGCGAAGGGTTCGATTGATGCGAACATCCGTCGCGCGATGATCCACGGCAGCGTGGTGGCGTCGTTCTGCTGCGAAGGATTTGGAGTGAACCGCACCACGAAGGCCACGCGCGCCCAAGTCAATCAACGCGTGAAAGAGTTGGAGCAGTGGACGAAGTTTTAAGCGCGAATAGAAAAACCCTTCTCCACTCCCGCATGGAGAGGAGAAGGGTGAAGTGCGAAGATAAACGCGCGTCGGTCAGTCAGCGATGTTCACCAACTTGAGTGCGCCGATGCCACCGGGATTCCAGTTCGTGAACAGGATATAAACCTCCTGCTCCTTGCCTTTGCCGGTGACGTACCATGCGGCATCGTGCATGTGTTGTGCGTCTTCGTAGCCGAGTTCTTCCTTGGGCTTGATCGTGGAAACGATAGTGCGTGTTTTCAGATTGATGATATGTAGCGGGCCGGGAGTTTTGTTCGGGCCATCGAGACAGGCAGCGAGCGCGTAATCCCCCCACACATCCACATCGCAGAGCAATGTTCCCTTGGGCAAGCCAAGGATTTCCGTGAGCAACCGATCTTCGCGATGCACGCGTTTCAATAAACCTTCGGGACGCGCGGAAACGAGCAAGTCATCGTGCGCTTTGTCGTAGGTGATGCCGTGCGTGGTCTTGGAGAAACGTTCGCCGCCGCCGTAATGTTCGCCCTGCCATTTGATCGGGTTCACGTTTGCCGGAATGATCCGTTGCTGCGCATAGCCGTCCACGATCCACATCTCTTTGCCGCCAGTGAATGCGACGTCCGTGGGGGCGAATCCTTTATTTGTTGAGTAGGAGCCGAAGTCGGGTTTCGCGAGTGTCTCAACTTTTTGAAATTCGGTGTCGGTCAGATAAACTTTCCCGGACATGTTGTCTGCGGCGGCGATGCGCGCGGGATGTCTGCCGCCTTGAGGGAGAATGTCTGCACCGTGAAGATTACCATTCGTGAACGCCGGATTGCCGGGCACGATCCACGAGTTGCGCAGTTTATTGCTGAACCCGATCCACCCGACGCTTTGCAAGCCCCAATAGACTGTGTCCGTGCGTTTATCCACGATGATGGTGCCGTGCGCTTGTTTGACGGAAGGAACGGCGGCGGGAACGGGTACAAGGTCACGCGCGGCAACGAATTTCCAAAAACCTTGACCGCTCACTTTCAGGTCAGGCGAGGATTTGATAGGGGCGGGAGCGCGCACTGGGCCTTTTGACTCGATCACGGTGGGCAGTATGGCCGTGTTGGTGGTGGCGTATTCGTTACCGGGCACGTAATGAGCGAAGACGCTGGTGGTGACGAGTGCGGCTGCGAGCGGAAGTGATATTTTTTTAATCATGACTTTGCCGGAGTGTGCCGAAGCTGGCGTGGTTGAAAAGTCGAATTTATTTTCAAAGTGCATAAAGGGATTGCTCGGCGGGTAGAGGTAAAGAGCATTCAGCGTCAAATCAGGTTCTAAACGAGCGAAGTCCGGCAGTTCGTCCGAGGGAAAACGAGATCGAACCAAAAAAAATTAAAACCAATGTTGACACCTTTCGCGGGGTTTCCTACTTTGCCCGCCGTCTTAGAGCCGTAAAAGAGACAATCCGACCAAACCCTCAGGTTTTTTCGCAGGAAAAAGGTGTGGGGAAGGTTTTTTGTCGTTTTGCGCATCAGGATGACGAAGTGTTCGGGACGCCCATGTAGCTCAGTTGGTAGAGCACGTCCTTGGTAAGGACGAGGTCATCAGTTCAATCCTGATCATGGGCTCCAGACAATTTTAAGAGACGGACAAACTAAAAAGTTAACGACAACAACTGAACGCAGAACAATATGGCAAAAGAAGCATTTCAAAGAACGAAACCGCACGTGAACGTCGGTACCATCGGCCACGTTGACCACGGCAAGTCCACGCTGACTGCCTCCATCGTCGCGGTGCAAAACCGCAAGGG